>NZ_JBHVGB010000032.1:0-43114 GCF_042801335.1 Nocardioides sp. NPDC057577
GGCGCTGTCACGGCACTGATCGGCGTGCTCGTCTTCGACACCCTTCCCGGTCTGGTGATCGGCATCGTCGCCTCGGTCGTCCTGCTCATCGCGCGCACCTCTCGACCACACATCGCGCCGCTGGCCCCGGTCGGGGGCACCGATGACGACAGTCCGTCAGCGCACCCGGGACTGTGGGTCGACCAGAGTCGCAATCCGGCGTACGCAGGGCTCCCGGGCGTCTTGGTGGTGAGGGTCGAAGCGCCCCTGCTGTTCGTCAACGCCGACTTCGTACGCGAGCGGGTCCGTGAGCTCGCCACGGATGTGCCGGACCTTCGACTGGTCGTGCTGGACGGGCGGGCAACGCCGTCGATCGACGTCACCGCCACCGAGATGCTGACCCAGCTGCGTGCCGATCTACAGCGCCTCGGCGCCGATCTGGCGCTCGCCGGCGACGTGGGCCAGGTGCGCGACGTCCTGACCGAAGCCGCCGAGGAAGGCCCGCCCTTGGTCTACCCGACCGTCGAGGACGCCCTCGCGGCGGCCGCCCGACAGGCGGCTACTGAAGAGCCGCCGTCAGGCGCATGACGTTGTCGACGTACGCGGCCCCGCGCCCGCGCCGCGCCCGGTAGTCGTCGAGCACGCTCTGCAGGTGGACCCGTCCATCACAGCGACCCCACTCCGTCGCCGACCATCTTGACCCCGAGCACGACGAGGAGGACGGTCATGATGGCGGCGTTGTGGGCGATCATCCAGACCTTGATGCCCTCCAGCAGGCGGGCCGCGCGCTCACCGGCGACCAGGTAGATGCCGAACGGCACCAGCACGCCCAGGCTGGCGACGAGGGTGAAGACGGCCATCGCCACGATCCGCTCGCCGGTCACCGCTGTAGCTGTCGCGATCGTGCTGGCCGCCGAGACCACGAGCAGCAGGTTCTTGGGGTTGACCGATCCCAGGAGTACGCCCGTGCCGAACGCCTTGAACGCGTTGAACTCGTCCAGCGCCGCCATCCACGACGGGGTCGGCGCGGGCTCCCCCTCCTCCGGCCTGCCCCGCCAGCTGCGTACGGCGAGCACGAGGAGCAGAGCTCCGAGGACGATCTTCAGCAGTGACGCCCAGGTCGGGGTGTCCGCGTCTCCCGACCCGGCCGCACCGACGAGCAGCGCGACCAGCGTGCCGAGCACGAAGATGCCCGACAGCCACCCGGCGACGAAGGCCGCGCCGTTGGAGCCGGCGCGGCGGCTGACCAGCATCAGGACCAGTGCGACGATCGGCATGGGGCTGACGAGCACACCCACGGCGATCGGCAGAGACTCGCCTATTGCTTCACCCATGGCCAGACTTCAGCGCGGCCCGGGTCCGCCGGCCTCACCTTCTCCGGGTGAGAAACGTACGCACCTGCTGCACGAACCAGGCGATGACCGGATCCTCGACGATCAGCCGGCCGAGCAGCGCACCGCCGACGATGATGCCGCCGAAGCCGATCAGCCAGGTCGAGAGCGACAGGATCACGCCCAGCATGCCGAACTGCTCGGCATTCGACTCGACATAGGCAGGCATCAACCACGCCGAGCCTCGGCTGTAGAGGACCTGCACGACGCCGGTCAGCACCGCACCCGGGAGCAGCAGCCATCCCCGGGTGCGTCCGAACAGCAGCACCCAGCTGCTTCCCCACCACACGGCGCACGCGCCGAGCATCTGGAGGAACGGACGGAGCAGGTCCCCCGGATCGGTGAGCAGGCTGACGACCGTGTTGACCACCCCGAGGCAGGCCAGCCAGGCGACGACCCACAGCAGGCAGCGGCCCGCCCCCCGCAGGCCTCCGATGTGCTCCTCCTCCCAGACCCGCTCGAGCATCCGCTGCACGGCACGGCCGAAGGACGTCGCCGACACGATCGTGATCGCCAGGCCCACCGCACCGGTCTCCGAACGCACCTGGTCCAGGTTCACCTCCCCCGACAGCTGGCGTACGGCCTCGTCACCGACTCCGGTGACCTGCGAGACCTGTTCCAGGGCGTTCCCGGTGAGGTGGGGCAGGAAGGCCGCCAGCACGACCAGCATGGGCACCATGGCCAGGAGCGCCTGGGCGGCGATCAGCATGCACCGGTCGATGAACTCGATCCGAATGGTCTCCGTGGCCAGATTCCGCAGCAGAGGGACGTGGGCGATCAGGGCGTCCACCCGGCCCCGCAGGTCAGCCACGTTCACGTGAGCAGTGTTCCCCGGGGCACGACCACTCACCCTCGCCCGTTTCCGGTGACCGCTCCGGGCGCCTGGCCGCTTACCGTGGTCAAACCATCGTCCAGGCCGCTCACTGGAGCCAAACATGAACGAACACATGATCGACGTGATGCGCTCATGACCCGGATCCTCATCCGGGTGGGCTCATCGGTGTCGGACGACGTCATCGAGACCTTCCCCCACCTGACCCGGGCCACGCAGCGGGCGACGACCACCCTCGTCGGTGACCTCGCCGACGCCAAGGAGCTGCAGGGTGTGCTGGACCTACTCAGCTCTCTGGGGGTCGACGTCATCGAGATCGTCACCATCCCCGAGTAGCTCGACCGGGGCGCTTCCCGCGATGAGCGGCATCAGCCAGCGCTTCGCCGGGTCCGACTCCACGAAGACCGCGCGTACGAACAGACTGAACGGGACCGCCATCACGGCGCCGATCGGGCCCATGATCCACGACCAGAAGATCAGTGACACGAACGTCAGCGTCACCGAGAGGCCCACCGCCTCACCGACGACCTTCGGCTGGATCACCGACTGGATCACCACGTTCAGGAGGCAGTAGACGGCGATGACCGCGAGCATCAGCGAGAGGTCGCCGTCCAGCAGCGCCAGGATCGCCGGCGGGATCAGCCCGATCACGAAGCCGATGTTCGGGATGTAGTTGGTCAGGAACGCGAGCAGACCCCACACCAACGGCGCCGGCACGCCCAGCAGATAGAGGGCCAGGGTGTCGAGGACGGCGACGATCAGCCCGAACACCGTCGAGACCAGCAGATAGCGTCGCGTCCCGACCGCGAACGAGGACAGGGCGTCGACGATGCCCGGACGCCGGCGGCTGACCGAGGCGAGCTGACGCGGCAGCGCCGTCGCGTCGATCGCCATGAACAGGCACAGGGCCAGGATGAAGACCATCGTGGACAGCAGTCCGAACATGCCGTTGAGAGCACCCGAGACCACGGACAGCAGGTTCGAGAGGTCGAACGACTCGACGATCTTGAGCACCTCGTCCGTGCCGATACCCACCTTGGAGAGCCAGTCGGTCAGGTCATCGACGCGCTCCTTGGCGACACCGCTGTAGGTGGCCAGCAAGGTGCCGAAGCGAGCCACCGCGAGCACCACGCACACGCCGAGACCGACGATCCCGACGACGACCGCGATGATGGAGAGGGCGGTGGCGACGCCGGACGGGAGACGCCGCGCCAGCCAGTTCCGGGCCGGGTGGACGACGATGGTCAGCACCATCGCGAGGAACAGCGGTCCGATGATGCCGCTGGCCGCCTGCAGCCCGGCCACGAGGATCACCACCGCCGCGGATCCCAGCAGGACCGCCAGGACTCTGACCTGCGGTTGCCAGCTCATGGCCGAGTCTTCCGGGCTCTGTGTCCTGGGGCTCACGGCACCCATGGTCCAGCCCGTCCGGCCCGGCTGTATCGCCCGATAAGGGTGAGCGCGACAACCCTGCTGCGGGTATCCCTGGTCCGGTATATACGGGCCCTTTGCCTCCTTACTTTGCTGAAATGCTGCTGATTGGATGGTTGCGGGCATAGCCTTCGAGGAGATGGGGACACCGAAAGTTTGCGGATGGTAGATACTGGTTCTCGCGCCTATGTGGCGCCGACAAGGCTGCGCGTTCCGCGGATACAGCCCACCTTCGTCAGCCGGGATCGGCTTGCCGAGGATGCCGTAGGACGGTGCCGGATCACGCTGGTCTGCGCCCCCGCGGGATACGGAAAGAGCTTGCTCGTGGCCGACTGGGCCACCCGAGCCGCTGCCCGCGGTGAGTCGGTGGCCTGGTTGTCGCTGCACAAGCAGGACGACAGGCCGTACGAGTTCTGGTCGGCGCTGATCGAGGCCCTCGTCCTGGCAGGACTGCCCGGGAGGACCGAACAGCTCGACGGGCTGACTCCGCCCCGGCAAGTGACCGAACCGAGGTTCGTCACCAAGGTCGTCGAGTCCCTCCTGGTCGCCGGTGTGCGCTGGATCGTGCTGGACGACGTCCATCTCCTCCACGACGAGGCGCTGCGCGGACTCGACATCCTCCTCGCCGAGCTGCCGCCCGAGGTGGGGCTGGTGATGGCGTGCCGGTCCGAGCCGTCGCTCGCGCTCCACCGGCTGCGGCTCGACGGGTCGCTCTCGGACGTACGCGGCAAGGACCTCGCCTTCACCGACGTCGAGGCTCTGGAGCTGTTCGCGGCCAGCAACCTACCGATGACGGCCGACGCGATCTCGAACCTCGTCGGCCTGACCGAGGGCTGGGCCGCCGCGCTACGGATGGCGGTGGTCGCGGCCATGGTCGGCGGCGACGACCCCGCCGAGGTGGTCGCGTCCTTCGACGGCGACGTCCGCTCGGTGATCGAGTACGTCCTGACCGAGATCGTCCACCGGCTCGACCCGGAGCTGGTCGAGTTCCTCTACGCGACCTGCGCGCCCCACCACCTGTCCATCGACCTGGCCGCCCACCTCTCCGGCAAGCCTGACGCCGGCGCCCTGCTCGACCGCCTGTGCACGGCGAACGCGCTCGTCAGCCAGTCGGGCGACTCGGCGTGGTACCGCTACCACGCGCTGCTGCGGAGCTGCCTGCTCGCCGCACTGGCCCGTCGTGACGTCGAGGCTCCGGCGCGCCAGCACCGGGCCACCGCTGTCTGGCTCGACGCGCACGGCGAACCCGCGAGCGCGCTGCGGCATGCGGCGCGGGGCGGGGACCAGGACCTGCTTGACGATCTGCTGCGCGCGAACGGGCTTCACATGGTTCTGTCCGGCCGCGCAGATCTCGTACGCCGGGCCATCGCGTCCCGCGACGGGCTCGGCACCGACCAGCGGGTCGCGGTCATCGCCGCCCTGGCAGCACTTGAGGTCAACGACCTCCCGGCGGCCGACGACGCGCTGAGCGCCGCGATAGCCGCCGAGGCCTCCTCCGAACGGACGCACCGAGCGATGCTCGCCGCAGCCGTCGTCCAGCGGGCGCTCGCTGCGGGCGACGTCGTCGCGGCGCTGCAGGACAGCGCGATCCTCGACGTCGCCATGACCGGCGATACCGACGTCAACCTGGTCGTCCTGGCGCAGCGCGGACCCGCCCGGATGCGAGCCGGCGACTATCTGGGAGCCATCGACGACCTCGAGCAGGCGCTCGTGCTGGCCCGCAGCCATCGCTACGACCAGGTCGTGCTCGAGACCATGTCACAGCTGTCCGGGATGACCGGCGCCAGGTGCGACTTCAACGCGTCCATCGACTGGGCGAACCAGGCCATCGCCTTCGCCACCGAACGCGGATGGCGGGACTCGCCCCGGCTCGCCTACTCCTACCTCCTAGCCGCATGGACCGCCTTCCAGACAGGCGATGTCCAGGCGCAGAGGGAGTACGCCGAGCTCGGCCTGGGAGCGTTGGAGGGAGTGAACAACGTCGAGGTCGAGGTCGGCGTACGCAGCATGCACGCCCTGGCGACCTTCGAGGCCACGACGGGGCGCGACCGGATTGCAGCGGCCAAGACCTTCCGGCGGATCTGGCAGATCGGCTCGGCCGACCATGTCTCTCCCGCGCTGATCAGCTTCGCCACGCCCCAGGAGGTCAGGCTGGCCCTCGCCGTCGGCCACGACGACTGGGCAGCAGAGGCCGCGGCCCGCGTGCGCCGCCAGATGCCGGGCAGCGCCGAGTGCATGACCTTGGCCGCGCAGATCCTCGCCGCCACCGGGCGGGCACGCGACGCACTGGCCGAGCTCGAGCCGGTGCTCGACGGAACCCGCCCGGCGCACGTGCCGACGACCTTCGTCTACGCGCAGGTGCTGGCCGCGGCCCTGGAGTCCTCCCTGGACAACGACGTCCGTGCGTTCGACGCGCTCAGGAGGGCGCTCGAGTGGGCGGTCCCCAACAGGTTCCGCCGGCCGTTCATCGACCTGTGGCCGCATCTGGAGCCGCTGCTGTCGAGGAACCGCTCACGTTTCGGGCCCGCCGAGGACTTCGTCGCGGCTCTGCTCACTGACCACGCCGAGCTGGAGGACCGTGCCACCGGGGTCATCGGCACGCTGTTGAGCGCACGCGAGATCGACGTGCTCCACGATCTCCCGTCGCGGCTGACGATCCCCGAGATCGCGCAGGCCGAAGGGGTCAGCGAGAACACTGTGAAGACCCACATCCGCTCGATCTACCAGAAGCTCGGGGTCAACACGCGGTCGGCGGCGGTGCGCACCGCACGCGAGCGCGGGCTGATCTGACGCCTGCGTTCAGCGGACCTCGGGAAGCACGGCGCTCCGTGAGACTGCCGATACCAACGAGCCAATGGCGATCCCGATCACCAGGTTGATCAGCATGGTGACGAGCTTGGAGTCCAGGCCCGCGTCGGACGTGAACGGCCACAGCGCCGCGATGACGGTGGCCAGGCCGACGATCCACCCGAAGAAGGTCCGCGGCTGTGGTGTGGTCAGGAGGAGCACATGGGCGACGGCCGTGGCCAGCAACCCGCCGATCGCTGCCCAGAGGGCGTACCACCACGTCGAGGCGTCTCCCCAGGCTCCGTCGCCCTCGGGGGCGAGGATGGGTATGTCGAAGATGCCCCGGGCGATCACGATTCCTGCGACCGCGAGCAGGGCGGCCACCACCGCGGCGGCGGCGCCGCCCGCCCAGAGTCGGCCGGCGTTGACCGTGGGCTGCAGTCGTCGGGTGGGAGGTTGGTTCATCGCCATGATCAGTCTCCGTCGTCGGTCGGTTCTGTGGTCTCGGCGCGGAGGATCTCCTCGAGCTCCTCGGCGACCTCGTCGTCCAGCTCGGCGTAGACGAGCGTGGGGTTTCCGTGCTTCATGGCCGCGGCGACCGCGTCCGGGTCCCCGCCGCTGCTCAGCACGACGAGTGCGGACTTGCCTGGTCCGAGGTGACCGGCGACCTCGGTGAGCAGCTCGTCACCGATGCCGGCCTGCCTCAGCCGTTGAACCGCGGCCGCGGACGCCGCCCCCACAACGGCGCCCGCGACCGGGTTGAACACGAGGATCCCGAGAAGACCCCCGACCAACGAGCCCTTGGCTGCGGCGGCCGTCGTACGGTGACGGAGGTGGCCGATCTGCGGCTCCTCCGCACCCGGGAACCAGGTGAGCGTGATGGCGTCGTGAACCGTGAGCGCACCACGCTCCTGCAGGTCCTTGAGCCAGACCTCGGCGTCGGTGGCGCCCATGATCCGGTCGTAGACCCACGCAGTCAGGCTGGCCATGACGTCACTCGGCGAAGACCTCGCGCAGTGCCGACTCCTGCTCACTGCTGAGGTTGGTGAAGATCAGCTCGCCCTCGTGGCCCTTCATCGCCTCGTGCACCTTGTCGATCACCGCGTCGGAGGTCATCAGGAACAGTGCCGAGGTGCCGGGAGTGACCTGGTCGCGGACCTGGTTGATGAAGGCGTCGTCGATGCCGACGTCGGTCAGCGAGCCGGTCAGGGCACCGGTCGCCGCACCGACCGCTGCTCCCAGCAGCGGTACGAAGAAGATGAGTCCGAAGAGCATGCCCCAGAAGGTGCCGCTCATCGCCCCCATGGCTTTGGTGCTGGTCAGCTGCCGGGTCTTCGGCTTCTTCTTGCCGACCTCCCAGCGCACGGTCGCGGCGTCCTCGAGGACGATGAGGCCCTGCTTGACGAGCCCCTCGAGGTTGTTCACAGCCTCGTCTGCGCCTTCGGTCGTGTCGTACTTCCATACCGTCAGGGTCGCCATCTCACGTCCTTGCTGTCGTTGACTGCGTTCCTCTTCGACGATTCCGGCACGGTCGGCCTCCAGCATCACCCGAATTCGGTGAACCACGGTGCCGGTGGGATTCGTAGCGTGCTGTACGTGAGCAGTCGAGGAAGACCATGACAAGGGTCCTGATCAGGGTGAACGGTGAGCTCTCCCATGAGCTTCAGAAGGCGTTCCCCCAGCTGTCCGTCCAGGCGCATCGCGAGCAGTCGACGCTCACCGGCGACGTTCCCGACCAGGAGGCTCTGCAGGGTGTCCTGCACGCGCTGCGCGCTGATGACATCGACCTCATCGAGGTCGTCACCATCCCCGACTGACCCGACCGTGGAGGGCCTGGTAGGTCAGGCGAAGATCGTCTCCCAGTCGCGAGCCATGCTGATCACGGTCCAGCCCAGCCGGGCGCCGACCTCGGTGATCGGCTCCGGCTCGGTGAAGGTCTGTGCGGTGCTGACGTAGGAGAACTCGCGCTCGGCGTCGTCGTGGTCGACGAGCAGTGCGAGCGTCGGGCCATCGCCCGCCGCCGCCCACTCCAGCATCTCCCGGTCGCCGCCGGAGTTGCCGACGGCGAGGATCGGGCGCCGTCCGAGCTGGGTCTGGATGTTCGACACCTTGGCGGTGCCCTCGTTGGCGGTGCCGACCAGGCGCCCCGACCGGCTCAGGCGCGGCGGGTCCGGGGCGTAGTCGTACTCGATGAGCGTGCCCACCACCGCCTCGGGCGGCACTCCGTAGAGCTCCTGGCTGACGGCGCGGACGAACTCGGTGCCTCCCCCGGTCACGACGGTCACCGAGAAGTCGCGGCGCCGCAGCTCGTCGATGAGCTCGAGCATCGGTACGTAGGTGCAGGTGCGGTGCGGCCGCCCGAGGGTCGGGTGGTCGGCGCGAGCCATGAACTCTCGGGTCCGCGCGGTGAAGTCCTGGGGTGAGAGACCCGTGAAGAGCCCGGTGAGCGCCATCGCGATCCGCTCCAGCCCGATGTCGCCGATCGCCTGCTGGTCACCCGAGAGCAGCGCCGCGAACTCCGCCTGCTCCTTGATCGACGGGTCGGCCGCCGCGCTGGTGCGCAGCGCGTCGAGGAAGAAGTCGAGCTGGACGTAGGACGGACGCTCGCACCACAGGGTGCCGTCGTTGTCGAAGCAGGCCATCCGGTCGGCCACGGGCACGTCCTCGGAGGCGTCGAGGAAGGCCAGGACGGCGTCGCGGGTGGCACCCGGGCGCCAGGACGGCAGCAGCTGGTCGGTCACGGTGTCTCCTTCGGTTGCTGGGTCCCGGGGCGGCGTACGCATCGGAAGCCCATGTGGCTGGTGCCGGTGTCGACCATCTGCGGGCGACGGGCCGCGGGCCGGTAGCGCAGGCAGTAGGTGTCGGCGCACAGGTGCGAGCCGCCCTTGACGACCTTGCGGGCGATCCGGAACTGCGGCTGCGCGGGATCGAAGCTCTGCTCGGCGTCGCCGCCGCGCGGGTCGACGGGTACGCAGCAAGGCTTCGCGACCTCGTCGGGGTGCCGGTCGGTCCACCAGTCGCTGGTCCACTCCCACACGTTGCCGGCCATGTCGAAGAGCCCGAAGCCGTTGGCCGGGAAGCTCCCGACCGGGGAGGTGCGGGAGAAGCCGCTCTCGCGGGTGTGCCGCCACGGGAAGTCGGTTCCGTCCCAGGTGTTGGCCATGATCCGGCCCTCCGGTCGCGGCTCGTCGCCCCAGGTGAAGGCGGCTCCTTCGAGCCCGCCGCGGGCGGCGTACTCCCACTCGGCCTCGGTGGGCAGGTCGGCGCCGGCCCAGGAGGCGTACGCGAGGGCATCCTCCAGCGCGACGTGGACGACCGGGTGGTCGGGCCGGCGCTTGACCGAGCTGCCCGGCCCCTCCGGCGCCGACCAGCGCGCCCCCGGCGTCCAGGTCCACCACTGGCTGACGTGCCGGAGGTCGACCGGGCCGGGGGTCGGCGTGAAGACGAGCGAGCCCGGCTGCAGGTTCTCCGGCGGCGCGCCCGGGAAGTCGGCCGGGTCGACCGGCCGCTCCGCGACGGTGACGTAGCGGGTCTTGCGCACGAACCTCGCGAACTGCTCGTTGGTGACCTGGTGCGCGTCGATGGAGAACGCCCCGACCCGCACGCGGTGGGTCGGGGCCTCCTCCGGATAGTGGTCGTCCGAGCCCATCGTGAAGGTGCCGCCGGGAAGGTCGACGAGCGGGTGCCTGGTGATGAGTTGGCTCGCCATCAACTGCTCGGCATGCCGGCCTTGAGCTTCGCCAGCACTTTGTCGACGCTGAAGCTGGGCGGTTCCTGCCGACGCGGGAACTCGGCCAGCGAGCTCGCCATCTGCGCGACATACATCTGTGCCGGAACCGCGAGCCAGGCATGGTCGAGGACCCAGTCGTAGTAGGTGTTGGAGGTGATGTCGGCCCGCTCGTACGGGTCCGTGCGCAGGTTGAAGAACTTCGGCACGCGCAGCTGGACGTACGGCTCCGCCCACACCCGCAACGTGCCGGGGGCGCGCTGCTCGAGGAAGACCAGCTTCCAGTGGTCGAAGCGCAACGCGGTCAGGTCACCGTCGTCGGACACGTAGAAGAAGTGCTGCCGCGGGCTGGTGTCGGTGGCACCGGTGATGTAGTCGAGCTGGTTGTGCCCGTCGAGATGCACCCTGTACGTCGTGCCGGCGAGCTCCGTGCCCGCCTTCAGCCGGTCGGCGATGTCGGCGTCGCCCGCCGCGGCGAGAAGGGTCACGAACCAGTCGTTGTGGCTGACGATGCCGTTCAGGACCGTGCCGGCTGGGATGTGCCCGGGCCAGCGGACCATCGCCGGCACTCGGTAGGCGCCTTCCCAGTTGGAGTTCTTCTCGTTGCGGAACGGCGTCATACCGGCGTCCGGCCAGCTGTTCATGTGCGGGCCGTTGTCCGTGGAGTACATGACGATCGTGTTGTCGGCGAGGCCGTTCTCGTCGAGGTAGTCGAGCACTGAGCCGACCAGCTCGTCGTGGTCGAGCATCGTGTCGTGGTATTCCGACTGCCAGCGGCCGGCCTTGCCGCGGCTGCCGTCCTTGATATGCGTACGGAAGTGCATGTGGGTGGTGTTGAGCCACACGAAGAACGGCTTGTCGTTCGTCTGGGCTTCGCTCATGAACCGCAGCGCCTCCGGGACGACCTCGTCGTCGATGGTCTTCATCCGCTCCTTCGTCAGCGGACCCGTGTCCTCGATGCGCTGCCCGCCGTTGCCATCGGCCCAGGTGTGGATCACCCCACGGGGGCCGAACCGCTTCCGGAAGTTCGGGAACTCCTCCTCGGTCGGGTAGTCGGGCAGTTCCGGCTCCTCCTCGGCGTTGAGGTGGTAGAGGTTGCCGAAGAACTCGTCGAATCCGTGCATGGTCGGCAAGAACTCGTCGCGGTCGCCGAAATGGTTCTTACCGAACTGGCCGGTGGCGTAGCCAAGCTCCTTGAGCGCCGTGGCGATGGTCGGGTCCTCTGCGCGCAAGCCGATGTCGGCGCCGGGGAAACCGACCTTCGTGAGCCCGGTGCGGTAGGGGTTCTGGCCGGTGATGAAGGCCGCGCGGCCCGCCGTGCAGCTCTGCTCACCGTAGTAGTCGGTGAAGCGGACGCCCTCGGCGGCGATCCGGTCGATGTTCGGTGTGCGGTAGCCCATCAGCCCGTCGCTGTAGCAGCTCAGGTTGCTGATGCCGATGTCGTCGCCCCAGATGATCAGGATGTTGGGCTTGTCGGACATGAAGAACCTCCTCGTGGGTCTCCTCGGGAGGCTAGGCAAGCACGCGCGCGGGCGACCTCCCCCGACTCGGGTGACCTCCCGGACCACACAGTCGCGATGGAGTGGCGTCGTGAAGACGTGGCTGATCCCGACGATGCACGGCTACCACCGCTCCTGGCTGCGCGGCGATGTGCTCGCCGGGCTCGCGACGGGGACGGTCGTGATCCCCCAGGCCATGGCGTACGCCACGATCGCGGGGATGCCTGCCAGTGTCGGGCTCTACACGTGCTTGCTGCCGATGGCGGCGTACGCCCTGCTCGGCGGCTCACGTGCGCTGAGCGTCTCGACCACGTCGACCATCTCTGTGCTGGTGGCCAGCTCGCTGGCCACCTTGCCCGAGCGCGACCCCGACGAGCTCATGCGGGCCGCGTTCACGCTGACCTTCCTCGTGGGCGTCTGCCTGCTGGTGATGCGGCTGGCCCGGCTGGGCGCCTTGGTCGAGAGCATCTCCCCCGCCACCATGACCGGCATCCGGATCGGCGTGGGGCTCACCGTCGTCGCCAGCCAGCTGCCGGCTCTGCTCGGCCTGTCGGCGGACCCGGAGGCGGAGGGCTTCGTCGAGGAGCTGGCCGCGGTCGCCCGCGAGCTCCCTGAGCTCTCGGCGGTGACAGCCGTCGTCGGGGTGACCGCGATCATCGTGCTCCTGGTGCTCCGGCGGCTCGCGCCGGCCGTGCCAGGTCCGCTCGTCGTCGTCGCCGCGGGCATCGCGCTGGTGGCCGCCAGCGGCGTGGAGGACCGCGGCCTCGCCCTCATCGACCCGGTGCCGACCGGGCTGCCGTCGCTGAGCCTGCCGGTCGTCGACGACGTGATCGGGCTGCTCCCCGGCGCGATCGCCATCGCGCTCATGTCGTTCCTGGAGACGGTGCTGGTGGCGCGGACCAACCGGCGCCGCCGGGAGCCTGCCATCGACGTGGACCGCGAGCTGGTCGCCACGGGCATCGGCGCCCTGGCCGGCGGGCTCACCCAGTCTCTGCCCCCCGCCGGCGGGTTCTCGCAGTCGGCCGTCAACCTTCGATCGGGCGCCCGCACGCAGCTGTCCGGGCTGGTGACGGTGGGCCTGGCGCTGCTCGTCGCGCTCGCGCTGGCGCCCCTGCTGGCCGACCTGCCTCAGACCATCCTGGCCGCCATGGTGCTGGTGGCGGTGGCCGGTCTGCTCGATCCACGCGAGCTCGGGACGTACGCCGCTGTCGACCGGGCAGAGCTCTGGGTCGCCCTCGCCGTCGCTGCCGTCGGCCTGACCGGCGGGATGCTCCTCGGCGTCGCCGTCGGGGTCGGTCTCACCCTGCTGCTGGTCATCCGGGCGGTGAACCAGCCACGCGTGCGCCGGCTCGATCGCCCGTCGGCTTCGGCGGAGGTCCTCCCGCTCGTGCTCACCGGCGACCTCTACACCGGCAACGCCCAGGCCACCTACGACGCGGCGCTCGGGCTGGTCCAGGCCTCCGGGCCCCGAACGGTCACCCTCGACGTCTCCAGGCTCACCCACGTCACCATCCCGCTGCTCAACACTCTCCGCTCGCTGCGCGACGACCTCGCCTCGGACGGAACCGAGCTGGTTCTCCTCGACGTGCCCGACGACGTGCTTCCCACTCTCCGACTGGCACCGTGGTTCGCGGAGGCGGAGCAGGACGGATTCGTGGGACGAGCGGCCCCGCACGACTGATAAAGTGAAGGGGTGGGACTGATCGAGGTGGACAAGATCTAGCCACCGGACTGCCGGTGGCTTCGCCCGTGCGGGCATCCCGCACCGGTGAACGATCACTTCTCGACGCACGCGCGCGTCCGCCCTTGCCGGGCGTCGACGCGTGAAGCTCTCCGGCACGTTCGCGTTCCTGTCGACACGTACCTGATTCCCGTCGCGCCGCTCGGCGCTCGACGGAAGAGACGAGAGAACACAGCCATGCCCACCTCATCCGCCATCACCCTGCGCGACGTGACCTTCGAGTGGCCCGACGGCACCGTCGCGCTCGACCGCGTCAACGGCACCTTCGGCACCGACCGCACCGGCCTGATCGGTCGCAACGGCGCCGGCAAGTCCACCCTGCTCCGCCTCATCGCCGGCGAGCTCTCCCCGACGTCCGGGAAGATCGACGCCGGCGGCGAGGTCGGCTACCTGCCGCAGACGCTCACGCTGCGGCCGGACACGACCATCGCCGACCTGCTCGGCATCGACGGCATCCTCGCCGCGATCCGCGCGATCGAGGCCGGCGAGATCGACCAGCGTCATTTCGACGCGGTCGGCGACGACTGGGACATCGAGTCCCGTGCCGACGAGGCCCTGCACCAGATCGGCTTCTCCGCCGCGGACCTGGACCGCCGCGTCGCCGAGATCTCCGGCGGCGAGGGCATGCTGATCGCGATCACCGGCCTGCGCATCCGCCGCACCCCGATCACGCTGCTCGACGAGCCCACGAACAACCTCGACCGGGCCACCCGCGCCAAGCTCGCCGAGTTCGTCGACCAGTGGCCGGGGACCCTCGTGGTCGTCAGCCACGACCTCGAGCTGCTCGACCACATGGACAGCACCACCGAGCTGTACGCCGGGACGCTGAGCACGTTCGGCGGCCCCTACAGCGCCTGGAAGGAGCACCAGGAGCAGGAGCAGGCGGCAGCTCTTCAGACTGCTCGGTCAGCCGAGCAGGCGCTCAAGGTCGAGAAGCGGCAGCGCATCGAGGCCGAGACGAAGCTCGCCCGTCGCGAGCGGACTGCCAAGAAGACGCAGAAGGACGGCGGGATCCCGAAGATCCTCGCCGGCAACCGGGCCAGCAAGGCCCAGGCGTCCGCCGGCTCGCTCCGCTCCACGCTCGACGACAAGGTGAAGGCCGCCCAGGCCGCCGTCGACGCAGCCGGCGCTCGCGTACGCAACGACGAGCACATCCACCTCACCCTCCCCGACCCCGGAGTGCCGCGCGGCCGGCGGATCGCGGAGCTGGAGGACGAGGGCCGGACCGTCGTGATCCAGGGGCCGGAGCGGGTCGCGCTGATCGGCGCGAACGGCTCCGGCAAGTCGACCCTTCTCTCGCATCTCGTGAGGGGTGACGACCCGGTGCCGGGGCGGCCGCGCGGACGGCTCCTCACCGATCTGGTGGGTCTCCTCCCCCAGCGCCTGGACGGCCTCGACGACGAGGCCAGCGCGATGGAGAACGTACGCAGCGTGGCACCGGACCTGCCGCCGGGCACCGTCCGCAACCAGCTGGCCCGGCTCCTCCTTCGGGGCGACAGCGTCGACCGCCCGGTGCGTACGCTCTCGGGCGGCGAGCGCTTCCGGGTCTCCCTCGCCCGCCTCCTCCTGGCCGACCCGCCCGCCCAGCTGCTGATCCTCGACGAGCCGACCAACAACCTCGACATCACCAGCGTCGAGCAGCTCGCCGAAGCCCTCGACGCCTACCGCGGCGCGCTGCTCGTGGTCAGCCACGACTTCGGGTTCCTGGAGAGGATCGGCATCGACACCGTCATCGAGCTCGACGGCGCCGGGAGGATGCACCGGCGTCGTGACCTGGACGGACCGGCCGTACCCCTCTAGACCCTGGCCACCAGCGCACCTCCGGTGGTGACGAGCCGGCGGGCCCGCCTCGATCCCTATACCCCTTTCTGGCGACGCCCCACTGCCGAGGCGGACGTACCGTCACGAGGGGAGAGAAATCGATGTCGCAGACGACAGAGCAGTTCGCGATGGACCCGGCGGGAAGGACGCCACTCGAGGTCGCTGAGAGGCTAGGTGTCGATCCGGCTCGAGGGCTGAGCACCGAGGAGGCGGCCCGCCGGCTGGCCGAGCACGGCCCGAACCAGCTGGCGGAGGGGAAGAAGGAGTCCGGGCTGCAGGCATTCCTGCGGCAGTACCAGGACTTCATGCAGATCGTGCTGCTGGTCGCCGCCGCGGTGAACCTGGTCGTGACCGGGGATGTCGGAACCTCGCTGGTGCTGGCCGGGCTGACCCTCTTCAACGCCGTGATCGGGCTGCGGCAGGAGGCCAAGGCAGAGGAGAGCGTCGCGGCGCTGGCGCAGCTGATGAAGACGGTCGCGCGGGTGCGGCGCGACGACCAGGCCGTGGAGATCGACGCCTCGGAGCTGGTACGCGGCGACGTGGTGCTGGTCGAGGCCGGCAACCGGGTGCCGGCCGACGGCCGGATCACCCTCGCCGCCACTCTCGAGATCGAGGAGGCCGCTCTCACGGGCGAGAGCCTGCCGGTGGGCAAGTCGACCGACCCGGTGCTCGGGGAGGACGTGCCGCTCGGCGACCGGACCTGCATGGCGTACATGAACACCTCGGTGACCCGCGGACGCGGAGAGATGGTGATCACCGCGACCGGGATGGACACCGAGATCGGGCACATCGCCGACCTGCTGGCCAACACCGAGGCGGACAAGACGCCGCTGCAGAAGCAGCTCGACGGGCTCTCGAAGATCATCGCGTTCATCGCGGCGGTCGCGCTGGTGTTCGTCGTGGTGCTCGGCCTGGTGCGGGGCGAGTCCTTCGACACCCTGTTCATCACCGGCGTCGCGCTGGCCGTGGCCGCGATCCCGACCGGCCTGCCGGCCGTGGTGACCGCCCTGCTCTCGATGGGCACCCGCGAGATCGCCAGGCGCAACGCGATCGTCAAGCGGCTGCCGGCGGTGGAGACGCTGGGCTCGACGTCCGCGATCTGCTCGGACAAGACCGGCACGCTGACGCTCAACAAGATGACCGCCCGGGAGATGGTGATCCCGGGCCAGAACGTGTTCACGGTCTCCGGCGAGGGCTACGGCACGTCCGGGGAGATCAAGCACGTCGGCGGGTCCCGGATCGACCTCGACCCCTACCTGCTGCCGATGGTGCTGTGCGCGGACGCGGTGCTCGACGGCGAGAGCCTGATCGGCGACCCGACCGAGGGGGCGCTGATCGTGCTCGGCGCCAAGGGCGGGCTCGACATCGACGGCACCCGGCGCGACTTCCCGCGGATCGCGGAGGTGCCGTTCGACTCCGAGTACAAGTTCATGGCCACCTTCCACGAGATGACCGGAGCCGACGGACGCCCGGTGGTCCGCTGCTACGTCAAGGGGGCGCCGGACGTCCTGATCGCCCGCGGCGGGTTCTACCGCTCCGCCGACGGTGGCGTCGTACCGGTGACCGATGAGAACCGGCACCTCGCCCTGGAGGCCAACGACCGGATGGCCGATTCCGGCGAGCGGGTGATGGTCGTGGCGCAGCGGGACTTCGAACCCTCCGGGTTCGATCCCACCGACGACCTGATCGGCCTGGTCAGCGACCTCACCCTGCTCGCGATGGTCGGCATCGTCGACCCGCCGCGTCCTGAGGCGAAGGCCGCCATCGCCGAGTGCCACTCGGCCGGGATCCGGGTGCGGATGATCACCGGCGACCACGCGACCACGGCCGCCGCGATCGCGAGGGAGCTCGGCATCGAGGGGCGGGCGATGACCGGAACCGAGTTCGCGGCGATGAGCGATGAGGACCTGCTGGCCCAGCTCGACCGGATCGGGGTCATCGCGCGGGTGGCGCCCGAGGACAAGATCCGGCTGGTCCAGCTGCTCAAACGCTCCGATAACGTGGTCGCGATGACGGGCGACGGGGTCAACGACGCCCCGGCGCTCAAGGCCGCCGACATCGGCGTCGCCATGGGCATCACCGGCACCGAGGTCTCCAAGGAGGCCGCGGTCATGATCCTCACAGACGACAACTTCGCCACCATCGTCAACGCCGTCTCCTACGGACGTACGCTCTACGACAACCTGGTCAAGTACCTCCGCTTCCAGATGTCCACCCTGGTCGCCTACATCGCGATCTTCCTGACCGCGGGGGTCCTCGACGTCGCCGGCGGGGTCCCTCTGAACCCGCTGCAGATCCTGTGGCTGAACATGGTCATCGACATCCCTATCGCGATCGCGCTCGGGTTCGACCAGGCCACCAAGGGGCTGATGGACCGCCCGCCCCGACCCGTCGCTGCCCCGGTGCTCTCCCGGTCCAACTGGGTCCGGCTGTGCGTCCAGGGCGCGATCATGACGATCGGCTCGCTGGTGGCCTACCAGGTCGGCGACGACCTGGACGGCGCCGTGGTCGCGGCGACCATGCTGCTCACCACGCTGTCGATATTCCACGTGGTCGCCGGCCTCATGTCCCGCGACCAGGTCGGCACCCTCTTCGACCGCGACGCGCTGCCCGGGATGGCCCAGCTGCGCCGCTACGGCGTCGCGGTGCTCGCCATCGTCGCGATCACCACGATCGATCTGCTCGAGCGCATCTTCGGCACGACAGAGCTGGACGGCCGGCAGTGGGGCATCTGCATCGCCCTGGCTGCCTCCTTGCTCGTCGTCGAGGAGGTCATCAAGCTCTTCCTCCGCCGGCGCCCCGCGTCCGGCGTCCTTCCGGGCCCACCGCTCGCACCGGCGGTGGCCACCTGACCCAGGAGCATCCATGTCGTTCAACCTCCGCAACCGCAGCTTCCTCAAGGAGCTCGACTTCACCCCGGACGAGCTCCGGTTCCTGCTCAAGCTCTCCGCCGAGCTGAAGGCCGCCAAGTACGGCGGCTACGAGGCGCCCCGGCTCGTGGGCAAGGACATCGCGCTGATCTTCGAGAAGACCTCGACCCGTACGCGCACAGCCTTCGAGGTGGCGGCCAAGGACCAGGGCGCGCACATCACCTACCTCGAGCCGAGCGGGTCGCAGATCGGCCACAAGGAGTCGATGAAGGACACCGCTCGCGTGCTCGGCCGGACGTTCGACGGGATCGAGTACCGCGGGTACTCGCAGGAGTCCGTCGAGATCCTGGCGCAGTACTCCGGCGTCCCCGTGTGGAACGGCCTGACCGACGAGTTCCATCCGACTCAGATCCTCGCGGACATGCTCACCATGCTGGAGAAGAGCGAGAAGCACCTCGGCCAGATCGCGTACTGCTATCTCGGCGACGCTCGCAACAACATGGGCAACTCGCTCATGGTCGGGGGCTGCAAGCTCGGCATGGACGTCCGGCTGTGCGCGCCCGAGCATCTGTGGCCGGCCGACGAGCTGGTCGAGTCCTGCCGTGACATCGCCGAGCGCACCGGGGCGCGGCTGACCCTGACCGCCGACGTGGACGAGGGTGTGTCCGGAGTGGACTTCCTCTACACCGACGTCTGGGTGTCGATGGGCGAGGACAAGAGCGTGTGGAAGGAACGGATCGAGCTCCTCAAGCCCTACCAGGTCAACGCCGACGTGGTCGCTCGCACCGGAAACCCTCGGGTCAAGTTCATGCACTGCCTGCCCGCGTTCCACAACCGGGAGACGAAGGTCGGTGAGGAGATCTACCAGACCTACGGCCTCGACGGGCTCGAGGTGACCGACGACGTGTTCGAGTCCGAGCGCTCCATCGTCTTCGACCAGGCCGAGAACCGGATGCACACCATCAAGGCCGTCATGGTCGCGACCTTGGGTTCCTGAGGAGGCGGGCATGCGCGTGGTGGTCGCTCTGGGTGGCAACGCACTGTTGCGGCGCGGCGAGCCGATGACGACGGAGGCGCAGCGCCGCAACGTGGCGAGGGCGGCGCCGGCGCTGGCCGCGATCGCCGCTGACCACGAGCTGGTGATCTCCCACGGCAACGGTCCCCAGGTGGGCCTGCTGGCGCTGCAGTCGGCTGCGTACCACGGCGCTGAACCCTCCACGCTGGACGTGCTCGGTGCGCAGACCCAGGGCATGATCGCGTACGTCCTGGAGCAGGAGATGCACAACGTCTTCCCTGCCACGGAGCGGTTCGCGACGATCCTGACGATGGTCGAGGTCGACGGGGAAGACCCCGCGTTCGCGAACCCGACCAAGTTCGTCGGGCCCGTCTACACCGAGGAGCAGGCCCGGCGGCTGGCGGCGGAGAAGGGGTGGCCCGTCCGCCAGGACGGCGAGTCGTGGCGTCGGGTGGTGCCGTCCCCGCGACCGCAGCACATCTTCGAGCTGGACGCGATCCGGGTCCTGCTCGACCTCGACGTCGTCGTCATCTGCGCCGGCGGAGGCGGGATCCCCACCCTGGTCACCGACGTCGACGGCAGACCGCGCCTGACCGGCGTCGAGGCGGTCATCGACAAGGACTTCGCCACCGAGCTGCTCGCCCGGGAGGTGGGTGCCGACCTGTTCGTGATGGCCACCGACGTCGACGGCGTCTACCTCGACTGGGGCACACCGGACCAGAAGCGCCTGTCCACCGTGACTCCCGAGGAGCTGCGTCGGCTGGAGTTCCCGGCCGGATCGATGGGACCGAAGGTCGAGGCGGCGGCCGCATTCGTCGAGGCCACCGGCAAACGGGCCGCGATCGGAGGCCTCGCAGACATCACCGATGTGGTGGCGGGCAGGGCGGGCACCCAGGTCGTGCCGGCCGGAGCGAGAGAGGAGGAGCAGCGATGACAGCGTTAGGAGTGCACTCGGAGGTCGGTCGTCTCAGGCAGGTCATGGTGCACCGCCCGGAGCTCAGCCTCCAGCGGTTGACGCCGTCCAACCACGACGATCTGCTCTTCGACGACGTCTTGTGGGTCGAGCGTGCCCAGTACGAGCACGACCAGTTCGTCGAGCGGATGCGGGAGCACGGCGTCGAGGTCTTCCTGCTCCAGAACCTGCTGGCGGAGGCGCTGGCCGCCAGCGACGAGGGCCGGCTGCGCCTCATCGAGGTGGCCGCCTCGGAGTACACCGTCGGCCTCTCGCTCGTCGACGAGGTCAGGACGGTCCTTGCGGACATGAAGCCCACCGCACTGGCCACCCATCTCATCGGTGGGCTGACGGTGGCCGAGTCGGGGCTGGACCTGGCGAGGTACCGTCAGCGTTCGCTGCCCGCGGCGGCCCTCGACGACGAGAGCATGTTCGTGCTCCCACCGCTGCCGAACACCCTGTTCACCCGGGACTCCTCGTGCTGGATCTACGGCGGGGTCTCGATCAACCCGATGTTCTGGCCGGCGCGGCGGCTCGAGGCATACAACGTCGCGGCCATCTACCGCTACCACCCGATGTTCGCGGAGGCGGACTTCGACTACTGGTACCCGCACCTCGGTGACGACGGCAGGTTCGAGGCACACGACTTCGGCCGCTCCTCCCTGGAGGGAGGCGATGTCCAGCCGATCGGCAACGGCACCGTGCTGATCGGGATGAGCGAGCGCTCCCAGGCGCGGATGATCGAGCAGGTCGCCGCCGCCCTGTTCGACAAGGGGGCCGCCGAACGCGTCATCGCGGCCGTGATGACCAAGGACCGCGCGCACATGCACCTGGACACGGTGTTCACCATGCTCGACCGCGACAAGGTCACCGCCTACCCCCGGGTGGTCGGCGGCGTACGGGCGATCAGCCTCCGGCCGGGCAGCAACGGGCAGCGTTTCCACGTCACGGAGGAGGACTCGTTCCTCGGTGCCGTGGCCGACGCGATGGGTGTCCCGAAGCTGCAGGTCGTGGAGACCGGCGGCGACGCGTACCAGCAGGAACGGGAGCAGTGGGACGACGGCAACAACGTGGTCGCGCTGGAGCCGGGCGTCGTCGTCGCCTACGAGCGCAACACCTACACGATCGCGAAGATGCGCGCGGCCGGCGTCGAGGTGGTCACCATCGAGGGGTTCGAGCTGGGCAAGGGCCGCGGCGGTGGCCACTGCATGACCTGCCCGCTGACCCGGGACCCGGTCTGAGGGGGCGTCATGTACTCCGAGCTGCCCCGCTGGGTCATCGTCGTCGCTGTGCTGGCCTGTGTCGTCGGGCTGATCCTCTGGGCCCGCGGGCCGGTGCACCACCACGGCCGGTACGTCGGCTCGCTGGGAGCTGACCAGGTGACGATCGTCGTCCGGGACGGCGTCTAGGAGGCCGCGATGGCCCACGTGGCTGAGGGTCCGGTGGAGGACGGAGCGGCGGGACGCGGGCCTCGTCCGCCGACGCTCCTCGACGCGCTGCTGCCGATCTTCGTGCTCATCGCGTTGCTCGCGCTCACCATCATCGTCTTCGGGATCGACGCCACCAACGGGCCGCTCCAGGTGGCGCTGCTCATCAGCGCGGCCTTCGCGAGCCTGATGGCGTTCAAGAACGGCTACACGGTCGCAGGCGTTGCCGAAGCCGCCGTCGGCGGCGTCACCTCTGCCATGGGTGCGATCTTCATCCTGCTCGCGGTCGGATCTCTGATCGGCACCTGGAACATGGCCGGCACCATCCCGACGATCGTCGACTACGGCATCGCGATCGTGAGCCCGACCTGGTTCTACCTCACCACCGCGGTCGTGTGTGCACTCGTCGGGATGGTCACCGGCAGCTCCTGGACCACAGCCGGCACCTTGGGCGTCGCGTTCGTCGGGATGGCCTCGGTGATGGGCCTCTCGGAGGCGACGGCTGCGGGTGCGGTGATCTGCGGTGCGTACTTCGGCGACAAGATGACCCCGCTCTCGGAGACGACGATCCTCGTGCCCCGGCTCGTGGGCGGTGGGCTGACCGTGAGTGAGCACGTCCGGAACATGTTCTGGACCGCCGGTCCGGCCCTGGGGATCAGCCTGGTGATCTTCTTCTTCCTCGGCCTCAGTGCCGACCCGGACGCGGCGATCAGCACCGACACCGCACGCGAGGCACTGGGACAGGCGTTCGACATCTCGTTCCTCAACCTGCTGCCGCTGCTCCTGCTGGTGGTCTTCGCCGTGTTCAAGTTCCCACCGTTCCTCTCGATCCTGGGCTCGGCGCTCTTCGCGGGCATCCTGGCGCTGTTCACGCAGTGGGACGCGGTCACCGCGTTCGTCGACAACCCCGACTACGGCCCGTTCCTGACGGGGGTCCATGCCGTCTTCGCCGCCATGGCCACCGGCTTCGTCAGCGACTCGGGTGTGGAGCCCATCGACGAGCTGTTCTCACGGGGAGGGATGGCCAGCCTGCTCACCACGATCTGGCTGGTGCTCGGTGCCCTGTCGTTCGCGGCGGTCATGGAGCACGCAGGCTTCCTGCAACGCCTCCTGGAACCGATCGTCTCCCGTGCCCGCAGCCGCGGCTCCCTCGTCCTCGCCGTGAACTCCAGCGGCATCGGGCTCAACGTGATCGCCGGTGACCAGTACGTCGCCGTCGTGCTGCCCGCGCGCATGTACCGGCGCGAGTTCGCCCACCGTCGCCTGGCGCCACAGGTCCTGTCCCGGGCCGTGGAGGACTCCGGGACCGTGACGTCGGTGCTGGTGCCGTGGAACACCTGCGGTGCCTACATCTCCGGCGTGCTCGGCGTCTCGACCGCCGCGTACTTCCCGTTCGCCTTCTTCAACCTGCTCAGTCCCCTGCTGGACATCGCCTACGGGTACCTCGGGTTCAAGGTCCCGAAGGCCACCAGGGACTGGGCGGACGACGCCACCACCCCGCAGGACCCGGACCAGGACCAGGATCAGGACCAGGACCCAGAGGAGCCTCACCATGAGTGACCAGCCCGTGTCCCCCACGCCCGAGGCGGGACCCCGTTTTCGGCTGCCGTCGGCGTACACCATCCTGTTCGCGCTCATCGTGCTGATGGCTCTGGCCACCTGGCTGATCCCGGCGGGTGCCTACGACCTCGACCCGGACGGCGCCCCCATACCGGGGACGTACCACGAGGTCGAGGGGGAACCCGCACGGATCCTGACCGACTCGCTGACGGCACCGATCAACGGTCTCTATGGCATCGAGGACGACAAGGGGAACATCAGCTACTACAACAGCGGCGTCCTCTTCGGGGCGATCGACGTCGCCCTGTTCATCATCATCATCGGCGGCTTCCTCGGGGTCACGATGCGCACCGGCGCCATCCAGAACGGGATCGGCAGCCTCGTGGCGAGGCTCCGTGGCCGCGAGCGCTGGATGATCCCGATCCTGATGATGGTCTTCGCCCTCGGCGGCTCCACGTACGGGATGGCCGAGGAGAGCCTGGCGTTCTACAGCCTGGTCATCGCGGTCATGATCGCGGCCGGCTACGACGCGATGACCGGAGCCGCCGTCGTGCTCCTCGGGTGCGGCATCGGCACCCTCGGCTCCACCATCAACCCGTTCGCGACCGGCATCGCCTCCGGGTTCGCCGGCATCAACATCAGCGACGGTCTGCTGTCCCGGCTGATCATCCTGGTCGTCGGGCTGGCCATCGGGATCTTCTTCGTCATGCGCTACGCCGAGCGGGTCCGCCGCGACCCCGCCACGTCGGTCGTGCACGAGATGAAGGAGGCCAACGAGGGCCACTTCGCGGTGCAACAGGACGATGCCGGGGCGAGCGGGATGTCCGGGCGCGAGAAGTGGATCCTGATCACCTTCGGGCTGGCGTTCGGCCTGATGATGTACGGCGTCATCCCCTGGCAGGACATGGGCATCGGGCTGCCCACGCTGTGGTGGTGGTTCCCCGAGATGACCGCCCTGTTCATCCTCTTCTCCGTCATCATCGGCCTGATCGCGCGGATGAGCGAGACCGAGCTCACCGACTCCTTCGTCGCCGGGGCGCGCGACCTTCTCGGCGTGGCGCTCATCATCGGCATCGCTCGCGGGATCACCGTCGTGATGAACAACGGCGGCGTCACCGACACCGTGCTGAACTGGGCCGAGCAGGCGGTGGAGGGGCTCGGTTCCGTCGGGTTCGCGGTCGTCGCGTTCCTGCTGTTCCTGCCGCTCTCGTTCCTGATCCCGTCGTCCTCGGGACTGGCCACCGTCGCCATGCCGATCATGGCGCCGCTGGCCGCGTTCGTCGGTGTCCAGGCCGATCTGGTGGTCACCGCGTTCCAGAGCGCCAACGGGCTGATGAACCTCTTCATCCCGACCTCGGCGGTGGTCATGGGTGGCCTGGCGATCGCCCGGGTGCCGTACGGCACCTATCTACGCTGGGTGTGGCCGCTGCTGGCGATGCTGGGCGCGCTCGTCATCGTCGTCCTCGGCGTCGGTGCCCTGGTGTCCTGAGCTCGGATGCGTTCGTAGAGGGCCCGGTGGGCGACGGCGGCGCGCGCCCAGGTGTGATGCGCCGCGAGGTCCCGCCCGGCGGTCGGGTCGGGAGGCGTGTCCAGGACCTTGCCCAGCGCGAGGGCGATCTCCGCCGGCGTCGCGGCGTAGGCGACGGTCTCGCCGAAGACCTCGCGGAGCACGGGCAGGTCCCGCGCCACGACGGGTACGCCGGCGGCGAGCGCCTCCAGGGCCGCGAGCCCGAAGCCCTCCTTGGTCGACACCATCGCGAGTGCGCGCGCCTCGGCCACCAGGGGCGGGAGCTCGTCCTCCGCGAGCACGCCGGTGACGACGACGGGCACCCCCAGCTCGCGCGCCCGGGCGTCGAACGCGGCCCGGTAGTCGCGGTAGTCGAAGAGCGTCTCGCCGCCACCGAGGACCAGCGTCAGGTCCTGGTGGCGGGGATCGGAGGCGCGGAGCGCGGCGTACGCCTCGAGCAGGTCGAGCGAACCCTTGCGCGGCTCGATCCCGCCGAGCGCGAGCACGTAGCTGCCCAGGCGCTCGCGCCAGGCCTCGCGACCGGCCTCGTCGGCGGCTCCGGCGGCGAACCGGGTCGCGTCGACGCCGTTGGGGATGACGGTCGGGGTGAGCCCCCACCCGGCCGAGACCTCGTCGGCCACCGACTGCGAGACGCAGATCCGGGCGTACGGCTCGACGACCGCCTTCTCGTGGCACGCGGCGAGCTGCGGGGTGGTGAAGTGGTCGAGGTGGTGGATGGTGCGGAGGCAGGGCAGGGCGGCGTTGGCGCTGATGCAGTCCTGGGCGTGAACGATGTCGTAGTAGTCCCGCCGCCGCGCGAAGGCGGCTCTCAGCACGTCGATGGAGCGCACGATCCGCTCCCCCACGGTCTCCTCCTCGCGCGCTTCGAACGGCACGGCATGGACCGTGACGGCGGGCGCGACCGGGCGGAAGAAGGCCGTGTCGCCGTGCCGGCCCAGCGTCCAGACGTGCACGTCCTCGCCGAGCGCGGCCAGCGCCTCGGCGAGCGCCAGCGTGTGCACGACGCCGCCGCGCGGCCGGGTGGAGTAGGTGAGCAGTGCGATCTTCACAACGGCTTCCCCGGGAACGTGTACGCCGTCGGGGTCAGCTCCTTGAGGTGGTGCAGGACCCGCCGGGACCGGGAGACCTCCGCCTCGACGTCGATCTCCGCGACGGCGAGCCCGCCCTTGGAGGTGGTGCGGGCGAGGATCTCGCCGCCCGGCCCGACCACCTTGGCCTGCCCCAGGAACCGCAGGCCGCCCATCACCCCGGTCTGGTTGGAGGAGACCCAGACGACCTGGTTCTCAGCCGCGCGGGCCTGGTCGTAGAGGTCGAAGAGCCGCGACTGCCGGTCCTGCGGGAGCCGGGAGGCTCGGTCGGTGACCGAGGCCGGCCAGGCCGAGAGACAGGCGATCACCGAGGCTCCGTCGAGGGCGAGGGTGCGGGCCGCCTCCGGAAAGGTCTTGTCGTAGTCGATGAGCATCCCCAGCCGTCCGACCGGGGTGTCGAAGGCCGCGAACCTCTCCCCCGCCGCGTACACGAGCGACTCGCCGGCGGGCTGGTGCACCTTGCGGTGGCGTCCGAGGACCCCGTCACCGCTGAGGCACACGGCGGAATTGTAGAGCCGAGCCCGGCCCTCGACGACGGCCTCTTCGGCGTAGCCGAGGCAGACCACCATCTCGCCGGCCGCGGCGATCACCCGGCCCATCTCGAAGGAGTCCTCGGTCAGCGCTGGCGGCAGCGCGTGCGGGTCCGGATGGCGCAGGTCGGAGAGGTAGCCGCCGAGGGTTGCGTCCGGGAGGACCAGCAGGCCGACACCGTTGCGGCGGGCGTCCTCGACGATCCCCTCGAGCTTCGCGATCGCACGGGTCAGGTCACGCCCGAAATGGGCCGCGACCGCCCCGATACGCACCTTCGACATGGTCCTCAACCTATCCGTCGTCATCGGCCTGGGCCGTGGTTCCCTCAGGCCACCGCGGCCGAGGCGTCGAACGGGCCGGGAGAGTGCCGGCGAGCCAGGTCGGCGGCGCGCTCGGTGGTCTCGCCGGCTCGGCCGGTGATGACCCCGGTGACGTGCTCCGCGTCCGCGGCGATGCCGAGGTAGCGGCCCGATCCCCAGGTGTGCAGCCAGGGCAGGCCGAGGAAGTGGAGCCCAGGGACCGCCGTCACCCCGCGCGTGTGGGTCGGCCTCCCGGTGCCGTCGAAGACGCCGACCCGGACCCAGCGATAGTCGGGACGGTAGCCGATCGCCCAGATGATCGTGGTGATGCCGGCCTCGGCGAGGTCGAGTCCGGTGGGGTCGGACTCCGGCTCCCCGACCGGGCGGTACGCCTCGGCGGGTGTGACCTCGAGACCCTGCGCCGCGATGTGGGCGTCGATGTCGCGGCAGATCGAGCGGTAGACGTCGTCGGCGGAGTCGAGCGCGTCGCGCAGGGTCGGCGCGAGCGTGAGCTCGGTGCCGGCGCCCGTTTCGAGCCGCCCGTAGAGCCGCATGCCCTCGGCGGCGAACTGACGCAGGTCGATGTCGCGCCCGCCGTCGCGGCCGGTGACGTAGTGGTTGGTCTTCTCCCGCGCGGCGAGCCCGCCCGGGTAGCTGGTGACCGGGGTGTCATAGAGCCCCATCTCGGCCAGCCAGGTCATGCAGTCCCGCCCCCGGTGGAACCGGGCGACCCTGGGAGCGTCGCCGATCGCGAGATGCACCTGGCGTCCCTCCAGGTGCAGGTCCTCGGCGATCTGCGCCCCGGACTGCCCCGAGCCGACCACCAGCACCGCGCCCGGGCGAAGCCGCGCGGCGCTCTTGTAGTCCGCCGAGTGCAGCTGGTCGATGCCGGGGTCTAGCGCGGGAGCCCAGCCCGGCACGACCGGGACGTGGTAGCCGCCCGTGGCGACCACGACATGGTCGGCCTCCCAGGTCTCGGCGCCGTCAGGACCCTCGGCCTCGATCAGGAACCCGTCTCCGGCACACTGGGTCAGCGAGGTCACCCGGGTGTGCTCGCGCACCGGCGGACCGAAGGTCGGCGCATAGCCGGCGAGCCAGGACACCACCTCGTCGCGGGTCATGAAGCCGTCCGGGTCGGGGCCGGCGTACTCGTAGCCGGGCAGCCGGCAGTGCCAGTTGGGCGTCACCAGGGTGAAGTTGTCCCAGCGGGTGTCGGCCCACTCGTGACCGGCGGTGCCCGCCTCGAGGACGACGTGGTCCACGCCGTCCCGGACGAGGAACCAGCTGGCCGCGAGACCTGCCTGCCCGCCGCCGACGATCGCGACGGTGGTGCGGTGCGTGCTCATCGGGACTCCTGCGGGCTCGAGGTGGCGGGGAGGGGCGGATGCATGGCCAGGACGGTGACGGGCTGGCCCGGGGCGTACGCGGCGGCCGAGGCACGCAGCTGATCGGAGGTCGCCATCGCGCTGGTGCAGGCGAAGCCGAACTTCACCCGGACCCGCTCGGAGGCCGTGGCCAGAGCGGTGAGGCTGCGGTCGAGGAAGTCCTCGACGGCGTACGTCCGGCCGATCGTCAGGTGGTCGTGCACCACCAGCGAGGGCGAGTAGCAGTCCTCCACCTTTCCGTCCGGCCAGCGCACGGTGAAGGTCATCTCAGGCACGACCCTCACCCACCTGGGAGAGGGGCTCGGCAGTCGCCAGCGCGGAGGGGTACGCCTCGGGCCGGCGGTCACGAAGGTGGAACATCGCCCGGCGCGCCGTCGCCAGCGCGCTCGGCACGTCCAGCTCTGCCACGGCCATGCCGGCGCTCACGCCGGTGGTCGCCAGGAGGTCGCCTCCCGGACCGACCACCTTCGCGTTGGCGACGAACCGGAGCTTGCCGAAGGTCCCGTGCTGGTTGGAGGCCAGCCAGACCACCTGGTTCTCCAGTGCCCGGGCTGCGTCGAAGAGGTTGAACCGCTTCGTCCACCGGTCGTTCTCGATCGACGCGCTGGTGGCGGTGCGCGAGGCCGGCCACGCGGAGATGCAGGCGATGACCTCGGCGCCGTCGACGGCCAGCGCCCGCGCTCCCTCGGGGAAGGCCTTGTCGTAGCAGATCAGGGCACCGATCCGGCCCGCCGGAGTATCGACGCAGCCGAAGCCTTCCCCCGCCGCGTAGTAGAGGTTCTCCCCGAGCGGCTGGTGCACCTTGCGGTGGGAGCCGAGCACGCCGTCGCCGGTGATGATCGCCGCGGTGTTGTAGCGATCGGTCCCGTCGGACTCGCACAGGCCGACGACAACGGTCATCTCCCCGGCCAGCTCGGCGACCCGCTTGAGCTCGGGGCCGTCGATGTCCATCACGGGCGGGAGGTCCTCGGGCGTCTCGTCGTGGTCGCCGTCGCGCCCGGCCCCGAGGACGGAGAGGTAGCCGCCCAGGCACGCCTCGGGGAGGGCGAGCAGGCCGACGCCGGCTCGGCGGGCATCCTCGATGAGGCCGGCGATCTGGGCGAGGTTCTCGTCGACGTCGCGGCCGAAGCCGGCGCAGACGGCCGCGACGGCGGTGCCGCGGGATGAGCTGGTCGTGGTCATGTCGCGGGTCCTAGTCCGGTGACGGTGTGGTCGATCGCGTCGGTGACGGTGCCGTCCGGCCAGCGCAGGCCGACGCCTGTGCCGGGGACGAGCTCGCCGCAGACGGCGGAGGTGACGAAGCCGGGCAGAGCGGCCCGCGCACGGCCGGGCTCCTCGGCGGTGAGCATCGCGAAGCCCGGGAAGCAGGTGAGCCAGTCCGCGGTCGACGCCGCGGCCGGGGTGGGGACGGCGGCGACGTCGATGATCGCGCGGCATCCGCTGGCCTCGGCCAGCATGCCCGCGGTGCCGACGAGGCCGGCCATGCTGACGTCCTTGGCCGCTGCAGGTGTCAGCGCGGGTACGACCCCGGACAGCGCGCGCAGCTCGGTCGAGGTGCGATGCGAGGACGAGTCCCACTGCCGGCCGCGGTAGCCGGGCCGCCATCCTCCACCCAGGTCCGCGCTGAGCCGGAGACGGTCGCCCGGTGCTCCCCCACCGCCCGGAACCGGTCGTTCCGCACGTCCCAGCGCGGTGACCGAGAGCGCGGCCGGGACGCCGAGCTGGGTGTGGCCGCCGAGGACGGGCACGCCCCAGGCCTGCGCCGCCTCGGCCAGGCCGCGCACGATCCGCCGGGCGAAGGAGGCGTCCCGGGCGCCGATGGCGTCGAGCAGGCCGACCGGCTCGGCGCCCATCGCGGACAGGTCGTTGACGTTGACCAGGACCGAGCACCAGCCGGCCCACTCGGGGTCTCGCTCGACCATCGAAGGCAGGATCGCGTCGCAGGCGGCGACCAGGTCGCTGCCCGGGACCGGCGCGCCGTCGTCACCCCGGAAGCCGGGAGTCGAGCGCCCGACCAGGGCGCCGACCAGGTCACCCAGCGGCGACTTGGTGGCCTCGGAGAGCTGCTTGATGCGTACGAGCGGCCATTCCATGACCACGTGCGTCATCTCGTGCAGGTGGATCCGCTCCCGCGGGATCCAGCCGAGCCTGCGGAACAGGGCCTCGTTGCGCGCCTGGACGGTCGCGTCGAAGCGGAGCGCGCCCGCCTGCTCGGCCGCGGCGCAGGCCGCCCGGACCAGTGCCGCACCCACGCCCAGGAGCTGTCGCGCGTCCTGCTTGACCGCCAGCCGGCTGCCGCGCCACCAGCCCACATCAGGTGCGTCCGGCCGCGCTGGGTGGAGCCGCACGCCACCCAGCACCTCGCCGTCGTCGGCCCGGGCCAGCAGGACGATCCGGCGGGGGTCGTCGTCGACGTCGTCGAGGTCGGAGCCCGCGAAGAGGCCCTGCTCGGTGACGAAGACCTCGCGGCGGAGTCGGAGATAGGCCTCCAGATCGGCCGCAGACCCTGCCACGACCACGGTGTAGCCCTCCAGACTGGGCGAGCGGCGTGCCGCTCCGGCCAGGATGACGTCGGCGAGAAGCTCGGTCATGCCGACTCCTCCCCGCAGGCGCCGAGTGCCGAGCAGGCTCCGCACGCAGCGCAGCCGGCGGCCTGGTCGGTGCCGGCCATCCCGGCCCGGCGCAGAAGTGCCGCGACCCGGGAGGTGACCCGGTAGACGTCGGCGTGCGGTGGCGCCGGGACGCCGTCGACGTCCTTGGCGAGGGTGCCGACCAGCGGGCGGTAGGGCACCACGAACGGGTAGACGCCCATGGCGATCAGCTCCTCGCAGCCGGCGACCAGCTCGTCGGGGTCCTCGCCGAGGCCGACCAGGAGGTAGGTCGAGACCTGGTTCCAGCCGAAGACCCGGACCGCCTCGGCCCAGGCGGCCCGGTATTCGCTCAGCGGCACCGCTCCCTTGCCCGGCATCCAGCGCAGCCGGGCCGCCTCGTCGAGAGACTCGACGTGGATGCCGATCGAGCGAGCGCCCGCGTCATAGAGCTCCTGGATCGAGGCCAGATCACCCGGCGGCTCGCACTGCACCTGGATGGGCAGGTCCGGCACCGCCTCCCGCACCGCCCGTACGCAGCGAGCCAGATGCGTCGCGCCGCGGTCGCGGCCTCGGGAGGTGCCGGTGGTCATGACCATCTGGGTGACACCGTCCAGCTCGACCGCCGCCCTGGCGACCTCGGCGAGCTGGGCCGGCTGCTTGACCGCGACCGTGGAGCCCTGGCTCAGCGACTCCTCGATCGCGCAGAAACGGCAGCGCTCCTCGACGTCGTAGCGGGCGCAGGTCTGCACCACGGTCGTGGCGAGCACGTTGGCCGAGTGCAGTCGGGCGATCTTGTCGTAGCCGACGCCGTCGGCGGTGACCAGGTCGTAGAAGCGGGGGCGGGCGACGGCCTCGACGCCGAGACCGGTGTCGGCCCCGTCGAGGAGCAGCTTGCCGCCGCGTACGGAATAGGGGCTGCGGGGGTTGAGCGGGATGGCCGCGCCGACCCCGTCCAGGAGGACATGGCCGTCGTCGCTCGGGCCCGCGCCCGAGCGGCGGGCGACGGGGGCGTCGAGCAGGCGGATCCCCTGGATGGCGACGTCGACGCGGGTGCTGGACGAGATCGGCGAGGTCATGGCCGGTCCCTAGAGGTTGTAGGTCGAGTTGATGATGGCGCCCTTGCGGGCGTAGTGGATCAGCGCGTCCTGGACGTCGAGCGGGTGCGAGGGCACGACGCCCTCGATCAGGTCCTCCTCGCGCAGGCCGTGGAGCCCCATCCCGAAGCGGCAGCAGAAGACCGTGCCGCCCTCCTTGATGAACGTCTCGATCGCGCCGTTGGTGTTGAGCTCCCCGGGGAAGCCGGCGTCGCCCATCGTCGGGAAGCCGCGCGAGGCCATGCACGCGAGCGTGCCCGGCCCGTAGAAGTAGATGGCGGACTCGAAGCCCTTGCGAAGGGCCCGGGTCGCCTGCAGGACGGCGACGAAGCTGACCGAGGACTCGTGCGGGATGCCGTGGACGAGGGTGAAGTAGGTCTCCCCCTCCTCGGCCTGGTAGTCGGGGAAGATCTTGGTCGAGCCGTAGATGTTGGTGCCCGGCTGCTGCGAGGGGTGCGGGATCTCGCCGAGCGACTTGGCCATGTTCTCGGCGATCTGGGCGTCGATGTCAGCGGTGTCAGTGGTCACGGGGGTCTCCAGAGAGGTCGGATGGGCGATGCGGGAGGTGGGGCAGGGTGGGGGCGAGCTCGTCGTCCTTGACGAGCAGCCGGCGGCGGAACCGCCGGTCTCAGCCGTAGAGGGCTGAGAAGTTGTGGTGGAAGAAGGCATCGGCGAGCTCGCCGTCGCCGGCCGCGGCGGCCAGCCGGGCGTGCTCACCGGCGAAGTCACCCCAGGGCGCGTCGGTGGCGAAGAGGATGCGGTCGTGCCCGACGCCGCGGCGCTCGATCTCCTGCACCAGCCAGGCAGGCGCGAAGCCGATCGCCCAGCTGGTGTCGGTGTAGACCTGCATCCCCGCCTCGATCCAGTCGAAGAGGCGGCCGCCGATGAGCTTCATGTGGCCGCTCATCCCGCCGCCGAGATGCACGAGATGGAGACGTACGTCGCGGGCATAGCGCTCCACGAGCGTGCCGATCTGGTCGACGTCCGAGGCGGCACCGGGCGAGGTGTGCACGTGCACGGTCAGGTCGTGCTCGCGGGCGGCGGTGAAGACCTTGTCGAGCTGCTCGAGGCAGTCGGGGTCGGTGGGGTGGCCGCCGAGGAGAAAGCTGGTCTTGAGCGCCGCCACGCCCTCCTCGCCGGCGAGGGCGAGGGCCGCGTCGTTGCGGGCGGAGTCGCCCGGCTTCGGGGAGACCCACAGGCCGCACCGGATCCGGTCGTCGCTCTGGGCGGCCTCGATGGCCAGGTGGTTGAGGCCGAAGGCGGCGTCGGGGTCAGGCACGCCGTAGTTCGGCAGCACCAGCGCCCGCTCGATCCTGTCGGCGTCGAGGTCGGCGACCAGCTCCTTCACGGTGGCGCGCGCGGTCACATCGGCATTGATCGCCGGACCCCCGTAGAAGGGGTACGCCGGCAGCCGGCCGATGTGGCGGTGCGCGTCGCGGAGGGGCTTGGTCATGGGATCAAGCCTTTGGGCCAGGCGTTTCTGGCTGGTTACGCCTGGAATACGGAGTGCGCGTCAGCTCGTAAGTTCGAGGTAACGCGGGTCGCGGGGCGGTCGGTCAGGCGCCCTCACCCAGGAGGGCGGCGACCCCGGTGGCGTACATCGTCGACTTGATCTTGCCGAGCGTCTCGGCCGGCTTGCCCGCGAGAGGAGCGACGCGTGCGATCGCCTGCTCGAGGAGCTCGGCCTCGGGCGCGGTGCCGTCGACGATGCCGGCGGCGAGCGCGTCGGGGCCGGGGAACCGGCGGCCGGTGGTCATCGAGTCGGTCGCCGCCCGCGGGGTGAGCTTGGCCTGGATCAGGGCGGCCATGCCGGGGGTGAACGGGATCTGGATGTCGACCTCGGGGAAGCAGAAGAAGCCGCGGTCCTCGCGCATGATCCGCCAGTCGAGGGTCATCGCGAGCATCGCGCCGGCGCCGAAGGCGTGCCCGTTGATCGCCGTCGCCGTCGGCACCGGGAGGACCAGGAGGCGGGCGAGCAGGGCTTGCACCCGGGCGACGTACGGCTCGAACTGGTCGGCGTTCTGGCCGAGCCAGTCGAGGTCGAGGCCGTTGGAGTAGAACTTGCCGGTCGCGGCCACGACCAGCGGCGCGGGCGCTGCCACGACCTGGTCGAGGGCCTCGTTCACCGACGTCATCCAGTCGGGGCTGAACCGGTTCTCGGTGTCGCCGATGTCGAGGACGTACACGCCGTCTCGCTGGGTGAGGGTCGCTGTCATTGGGGTGTCCTTTCAGGGTCAGCCGCGCGGGGAGCGCAGGCTCTCGAGGCCGTTGTTGAGGAGGTACTGGGTTACGTTGAGCGCGGCGTGCCGGTCGGGCGCCGGCTCCTTGCCCTTGGCCATCCGCCACATCTGGACGCTGTAGTAGGTCAGCTCGGTGAGGCTGTCGAGCATCCGGATGCCGCTGCGCCGCGGGTTGACGACGCTCTCGTCGGCGCGGCCGGCCAGCAGCTGCGCCGGGAAGTCGGGCTGCACGGTGAGCGGCCTTCCCAGGCCGACGAGGTCCACGGCACCGAACTCGACGGCGTCGACCATGCCGCCGGCCGTGCGGAACCCGCCGGTGAGCATCAGCGGCAAGGCCGGGAGCTCGGCGCGGACGCGTTCGGCGTAGGAGAGGAAGTACGCCTCCCGCCGCCGCGTGCTCGCCTTGAGCGAGGGGTCGACGCCGAGCATGGCCGCCGAGGTGTAGGTGCCGCCGGAGATCTCCAGCAGGTCCAGGCCCTCCTCGGCGAGCGCGTGGACGACCTCGAGCGACTCCTCCTCGCCGAAGCCGCCCTTCTGGAAGTCGGCGGAGTTGAGCTTGATCGCGACTGGTGTCTGTTGTCCGACTTCCGCACGGATCGCGCGGAGCACCTCGATCACGAAGCGCCGCCGCTTCTCCGGGGTGCCGCCCCAGGCGTCGGTGCGCTGGTTGGAGAGCGCAGAGAGGAATTGGCTGATCAGATAGCCGTGCGCACCATGGATCTGTACGCCGTCGAAGCCCGCCCCGGTCACGACCTTCGCCGTGGTCGCGAAGCGCCGGATCAGGTCCTCGATCTCGCTGTTCGTCAGCTCGCGGGGCTCCGCGAAGAGGCCGCCCGTGCCGGGCACCGCGATCGCCGAGGGCGCCACCGGATGAGCGGTGAGCGTACGCGGCGTCTGCCGGCCCGGGTGGTTGATCTGGACCCAGACCTTCGAGCCGCCTGCTTTGGCGATCTGCGCCCACTCGGCCAGGTCCTCGGCGTGACTGTCGTCCTCGACCACGACATTGCCCGGCTCGCCGATCGCGGTGCGGTCGACCATCACGTTGCCGGTGATCGAGAGCCCGACCCCGCTCTCGGCCCAGCGCCGGTAGAGGTTCTTGATCCGGCTTCCCGGGGTGAAGTCGCGGCGCCCCAGGCCCTCGCTGAGGGCGGCCTTGGCGAGCCGGTTCGGGATCACGAACCCGTTCGGCAGCTCCAGCGGCTGCGCCAGGATCGACTGGTCTCGGGTCACGGGTTACTCCTCGTTGTGTTGGGTGATGCCTGGGCCCGACGCGGCTCGAGCGGGACCGTGAGGACGGCGCGGACGGCGGCTTCGAGCCGGGCGGCGGTGGCCTCGTCGGCCTCGCGGTCCTCGAGGATGCAGCGGCGCAGGATCCCGCCGGGCAGGTCGACCACGCAGACCGCGATCGCTTCCACCGCGATCCGGTCACCGCGGTCCCACACTCCCCGCGCCAGGGTGATCAGCACGTCGACGAACTTCTCCTGGACCGAAGCCAGCTCGGTCTCGATCTCGGGAGGGAGGTCGGCCGAGAAGAGCTGGTCGCGGCGCTGGGCGAAGAAGAGCCGAGCGCTGGCCGGGAAGCGGCGTACGAACTCGACGGGGGTCAGTGCCACCGCGACGACGGCGTCCTCACCGGTGGCCCCCTGCCCCATCGACTCCGCCATCAGGTCGCCCAGCCGGCACCACGACCGCAGCCACAGCCGCGCGAGCAGCACGTCCTTCGACCCGAACGCGTGGTAGATCGTCCCGTTCGACGCCCCCGCCGAAGCAGCCAGCGACCGCAGCGTCAGCCCCGAGGGGTCGCCGCTGGTCACGATCTGCTCGGCGACGTCGAGCAGATCGTCGAGCGTGTGGAGCCGCTGCCGGGACATGCGAACAATCTAAATAGAGCGGATGCTCTAGATCAACGGTTCTCAGCTGTGTCCGGTGTCACAACGGCAAAGTGTTGTCGCCGCGGGAGCGGCGCGGCGGCGCATCGCCGTTCGCTCCGGCTGGTGTACTCGAATTCCTGTCGACGAAGACGAGCAGCGAGGAGAACAGGCGTGAGCCACGACGAGTCTTGGGATGGAACGGTCGTCAAGAAGTCACGAGCGATGCTGGACGGTTCGAATCTCTACCGCCGCGTGAAGATCCGTACGGAGTCCGGCCAGACCCAGAAGGTCCGTGTCGACAGGGCTCTGTGGAAGGAGCTCGAGGTCGGCGATCGCATCGTCAAGGAAGCCGGGCAGGACCCGCACCGGATTTGAGCACCGCTTCATGAGCACGTCCGGGACGAACCGGCCAGACCCTGTGTCTGCCGCCGAGGACTTGGTCCGCGAGTGGTTTCCCAGAGCGCAGCAGGCGTGGTTAGGCGGGTCGGTCGTCCTGGGCGGGGCGACGCCGATGTCGGACCTCGACATCACCGTGCTCGACGCGACCGCGACGGTCCACCGCGAGTCGCTGCGTCATCGGGGCTGGCCGGTGGAGCTCTTCGTGCACACCGCGGCGAGCATCCGCCACTTCGTCAGCCAGGATCTGGCCGAGCGCAAACCGACGATGGCGCGCCTCGTCGCTCGAGGCGTACCTCTTCTTCCCGGTGACGGCGGAGCCGCCGTACGTCACTACTGCGGCGAGGTGCTCGAAGCCGGCCCCGCTCCCCTGCCGGCCGAGACGCTGGCAGGCGCTCGGTATGCGCTGAGCGATCTCCTCGACGACATGCAGGGCGCCGCCCCAGGCCCCGAGGGCACCGCGGTCGCCGTCGAGACATGGCGACGTACGGCCGAACTGGTCCTCGACGTCAACGGCTGCTGGCGCGGTGGCGGGAAGTGGCTGATGCGCGAGCTCATCTCCCTCGACACCGAGACCGGGACCTCCTGGGTACCCCGCCTCGACGCAGGCTTGGCCGCAGCCCTCGCCGGCGACACCACGCTGCTCCGGGTGACCGCCGAGGAGTGCCTCTCGCTGGCCGGTGGCCGGCTCTGGGAAGGCTTCCACCAGGCGGCCTCCATCGACGAGAGCCGCTGACCCTCATCGCACGGCGACGAGGACCCCGATCTTGTCGATGCGATGCTCGGGGTTGTCGAACTCGTCGGACCAGAAGTTGCCCGCCGCGTGGTCCTCGGGCGTGGCGCAGGTCGACAGCGTGATCATCGCTCGCGTGGGCTCACGGCCGGGTTTGCCGGGGACAGGCGCACGCTGGGCTCGCAACGACGCCTCCGACCGGAACGACGTCTCCCGGGTGCCGGTGATGCGATAGACGTACGTCGCCTCCTCGGTGCGCACGGAGACCCGGTCCCCTCGCCGGAGCTCGGGCAGCCTGAGGAACGCCTGCGTGGACGAGAGCCGGTGCGCGGTCACCTGGTAGTTGCCGATCCCACCCGGTCCGGTGCCGCCGCGAGGGCCGTACGGACTGGCCGCGACGCCGCCGTTCTGGATCTCGGTGCCGGGAGCGTCGTCGGTCCAGCCGCGGTAGGGCACGACCTCCAGGTCGTTAAGGCCGATCTGGGGAATGGACAGCTCGCCGCGCATGGGGCGGCCCTCAGAGGACAGCGGCGGCGTCTCGGTGACGGTCGGTGAGGCCGCGGGGGTCGGGGGTGCCGTGAGCGACGGCGACGCCGACGGGGTCGGTGTGCTCTTCACCGTGGGCGTTTCTGTGCCGCACCCGCCGAGCGCGAGTGCGCCGAGGACCGTGGCGACGGCCCGGAACGATGTGATCTTCATGGCGCCGCCTCGGGCGAGCTGCTGGTTTCGGCACCCACCGTACGCCGCAGGTCAGAACAGCCGGTAGACCGCCAGAACCCGAACCTCTCGATCGGGAACACCTCGAGCCCACTGAACCCCGCGACCTCGCCGTAGCCCTCTCAGGTTTGATGTCGCTGCTGCTTCAGTCCGGAAGGATGGGCATGCTTCCACTTCCCACTATTGCGGGTGTGCGACCCGAACGACGCTGACCTGCCCAATCTCGCCCTCAAAAGCCAGTTCGTTCAAAGCCAGCGTGCACACTCCAGCCGACCCGCGATCATAAATCGGATGCTAAGTGAGCGTCTCGAAGCATCGCCTCGACCTCAGGTTTCAGCAAGGTCGTGCACACGGTCGCCTGCGCTGGGCATCGCTCAAAGTCTGGGCAGACCAGCGGAACAATGATCCGAAGCCCCATCGTGATCTGACCAGTGCTGATCTCGGTCAGCCGACCGACGCCGAAGGCTGCCGACTTCCCTAGCACCACGGCGGCAAATCGAGGCATCCCGGCATTGGGTAGCGTCTGAGTGACCTCGTCTCCGACCGCCGCCGTGTAGGTCCCAGGATCGATCGCATTGCTCGACCCGTCGAGAAACTCGCAGAGCCAGTGTCCGCGACCCTTACGGCGGTGCCACGGCACTCGGCCAAGCAAGTCATCTGCGGCCACGCCATAGAGCGAACCCGGATCGAACAGCAAGGCCACGACCGCCGATGCTGATGTTCCTTCGAGCCTCCCCGCGACGACTTCACGGTTGCTGGCACGCTGCTCCGACCGGCGCGCAGATGCGCGCTCCACTCCTGTGGGTCGCTGCGCTGAGGCAGCTCGACGACTGGATCTGCCACGTTCGATTCTACGCCACCCAGAGCTTCCTGCCGCCGCCAGTGATGACCCCCACGACGGCCACCGCCGTTCGTATCGCCGATGCTGCCTACCGACCTTGGAGGTCTGCCGGTGCATGTGTCTGCACAGTTTGCAGTAATACATCGGCCTCGCCATATGACGGCCTTCCCGAGAGGATCGACTCCAGATCAAAACGATAGGTTCATTCGTGCTGGGATCGTCCGGGTTCACACAAGAGGCAAAGGCATCATTCCGCCATGCGGCACCGAACGTCCCATAACAATTGGGGGCGCCGACCAGACCGAACCGCCGAGATGCGCCGTAGGGGCAGCGCTGGTTTGAGATCGCACTGCGCGCCACTGCGAAAGCCCGATCTGCCCGAATGCGATCAGGAGAGCCGGTAGAACCGCCAGAACCCGAACTCCTCGATCGGGAGCACCTCGAACCCGCTGAACCCCGCCGCCTCGCCGTACCCCTGCAGGGTCGACGGCCGCATCACCGTCCCGGTCCCCACGCTCGGGGGCGACGAGAGCCCGTCCGGCAGGCACACGAAGAGGCTGAAGCCGTACATGATCCGCTCCAGCTCATCACCGTCCGGCGCGAAGCTGTCCGCCACGGCCTCGTCCATCACCACCAGCGACCCGCCGGGCACGAGCGTCGACCGGACCGCACTGAGCACCTCGACCGGCCGCGGCATGTCGTGCACGCACTCGAACGCGAACGCCACGTCGACCGTCCCCGCCTGAAGGGTGGCCGCGTCCTGGCACAGGAACCGCACCCGGTCCTCGACACCTGCCTCCCGGGCGTTCGCGATCGCCATGTCGACCGACGGCCGGTCGATGTCGATCCCGAGCACGGTGGCCTTGGGGTACGCGCGAGCCAGGGCGATGCTCGACCATCCCCCACCACTGCCCACGTCGAGAATCCGGCACCCTTCCGCAGAGAGTGCCTCATGGACGGCTGGCACACCGGCCAGCGCCGGCCCGAGCTTCTTCTCATACCAGGGCCGGTTGGCGTCCGCCTGCGACTCCCGAGCGTCATTCCCGAGCTCGTCCCAGCTGACCCCACCCCCGTTCCGGTACGCCTCGAGCAGCCGCGGCAACGCCGGCCCGACCGCCCCGAACATCCGCGCGATGGGCACCAGATAAGCCAAGCTGCTCGAGTCCGTCATCACCTCCGCCGTGCTGGCCGGAATCGCGAACCGCCGCTCATCAGGCCCTCCGTCGGCCTCGACCACCAACAGCCCCGCCACCGCCTGCTGCTCGAGCCACTCCCGTGCATACCGCACCTGTGTCCCCGTACGCCCCGCCAGCTCGCCCGCACTCGCCGGCCCCTCATCCGCCAGGGAGCGATACCAGCCCAGCCGGTCCCCCATGAAGACCGAGACAATCTCGACCGTTCCGAGGAGCGAGCCGAAGAGACGCTCGGCAACCTCATCCGCCGTCTGCTGCGATGCATCCATCGCTCCACCATCGGCCCGGCCCCATGCGCCTGCGCATCCTTGTTCGGTCGTTACTTTGTTTGAGGTACGACCCGTCGACTTCCGATGCGATGCTCACGTTGGGTGACGCAACGAAGCACTGGCCGCGATGCACTCGGTGTCGTGCACGGTCACCCGCCAGCTTGATGACAGTACGCACTCCCACCATCGCCCATCAGCTGGCGCCCCAGGCTCACATCGACCCTCGAACGCCGCTGAGATGGACATTGAAGAGCGTCGCCAGTACGTCCAAGAGTGCCGCGCCCTTCTCAGCGCTTGCCAACGAAGGGCTGCCAACAATGCCTGTATCAGTGTATGGACGCAGGCCGTGGGTAAGCAGGTGAGGACGGCTGTCGGACAGATGATCCCGGTGCTTGAAGTTTGAGCCGACAAGGTCCGGGGCGCAGCGCAGCAGGATGCTGACCTCGAGCTCTCCGGCGTGCATGTCGTCGTGAGCGTTCGTCTCCAGGCCAGCAGCCTCGCGCGCAGCGGTCCAGCCGCTGCTACCAGGGAAGATGGAGAGGCCACTGGCTTCTTGGACGATGTTCTGCAGGACGTAGTTGCCGCCGTGCCCGTTGATGAGCACGACGTGCTCAGCGCCTTGCGCGCGGGCTGAGGCGACGATGTCTTCGACCAACCGGATAAGGGTGGCGGCGGGGATGCTGAGGGTGCCTGCCCAGTCAGCGTGCTCCTGGGAGCAGGAAACGGTTATCGGGGGTAGCAGCCAAAGGTCGTAGGCGCGGGCGACCATGGAGGCGATCTGGGTCGCGACGATGGTGTCGGTCGACAACGGCAGGATGTCACCGTGCTGCTCGAAGCTACCGATCGGGAGCACCGCGATCTTGCTGCCTCGCGCTGCAACATCGGGGCTGGCCTCGGTAGAGATCACGTCGGGGCTCGTCATCGGAGCACTCGCGCCTTCCATGCCGTGGTTGCTCTGAGGAACGGGCACGTCACGTCGTTCCAAAGGTCCCACCCCTACTCGACATCGAGTAGATGACGGTTGGGTTGACGTGCCAGGACGGAAAGATCAGGGATCTGAATGACGGCACGGCCCGCTGCGGCAAGCGTCTCGGCACCTATGCAGTCCACGAACGTCGATGGCTCACGCCACGCATACACGATCCTCGGGATGCCCGCATTGAGGATGTGCTGGGTGCAGGTCACAGGTCGTGAAGCCCGGGTGCTGCATGGCTCGAGAGATGTGTAGATCGTCGTGCCGACAAGCTGAGTGCCGCGTGGCAGCGCAGCGAGCGCAGCCTCCTCAGCATGCTCGTGCGGATCATCTTTGCGGGACCAGCCTTCGCTGAGCACGGCACCGTCAGGTGCAGCGATGAGCGCCCCGACGGAGAATGCAGTGGTCGAGGGCGGGCACCGCTCGGCGAGCTCGATCGCACGAATCAACAACACGCGGTCGAGGTCGGAAGCGTCTTGTGTCGTAGTCATCGCGGGAGGTAACGAAGGAGTACGCAGTCACCGATCTGGCGGGTCTCGGCGAGGCGCATGCGGTGGCTGGGGTCTTGCGGGAAGGCGCCCGCGTTGACGAAGCGCGGCGCCGACGTGTCGCCGACAAGGAACGGAGCGAACACCAGATGGACCTCGTCGACGAGACCCGAGGTGAGGAACATCGTATGGACGGTCCCACCGCCTTCGACCATGAGTCGTTCAACGCCACGTGATCCGAGGTCGTCGAGGATCGCCTCAGCGTTGACAGTGGGCCCGACTCCAACGACTGTTGCTACGTCTACGAGCCGCTCAGCGAGTCCGGCGGATGACGAGTCGGTGGTGTAGACGATCTTGCCGACGTCGCCGGTTGCGAAGAACTTCGCGTCAGCGTCGAGGTCGCCGGCATTGGTGATCGTGACCTTGATCGGTGTCGCCGCCTTTCCGTCTGCCACTCGCTTGTCGCGGCGCTCATCGGAGCGAACCATCAGGCGAGGGTTGTCTGCCCGGATGGTGTTGGCGCCGACCAGAATCGCGTCGACGCTCGCTCGCACATCGTCGACCCGGTCGAAGTCCTCGTCATTCGACAAGAGCAGGCGATCGGGACTGGCGTCATCGATGTAGCCGTCCAGGGACGCTGCAACGGACAGTAGGACGTACGGACGACTCAAAGCGGGGTTCCAATCTCGTGCATTGTGCGCTCGATGAGGGCTGTGAACTCGGCGGGTGTCGTGCACCGGGCGAGTTCGCCGATGCGGCCGCTGCCAGTCCGATCCGTTGCCAGCAGCGACTCCAGCGTACGTGCGGCAGTGCCGCCGCTGGGACCGTACGGCAGGACCGGAATGCCAAGGGCCCGGGCGATGGTCACCTCGATCGCGGTGCCGGATGCGCCGCCGACGACGATCATGAGGTCCGATCCGTGAACGACGTTCTCGCGACCGAACCGGGCCGTGCTCGTCGAGAACCCGGCCGGGCGGAACTGGTCAGCAACGTAGGTGACGACCTCGATACCGATCCCTACAGGTCCGTGATTCACGACAACACCCGAGAACGCCACGAACCGTGAGAGCGCGGCCACCGTCTCGTCAAGCAGATCGTTGTCGCATCCAGGGGAACGGCTACCGCTGATCACCAGTTGGGGCGGCGACGGACGGCCGTCGCCAGCCGAAGTCCCGGGGTCTTGGGCGAGCATCTCCTCGAGTTCGACTGCCGAGACGTTGAGCAGGCTTGCGAGCTGGGGTCGGAACGTCGCGAGTGGCGTGGCTTCGCCCGCCTCCCAACGGGCGATCGTGGAGCGGTCGACCTTCATCGCATCGGCCAAGCGCTCCTGTGAGAAGCCGGCGAGCCTTCGCTGGCGAGCGAATTCACTTCGCCGTGACATCCACCCTCCCACACCCGAGATGACCCTGCTGAGCGACGACTCCTGAGACAACGCTGCACAGATGCGACAACAGTGCAGCACCGACGCCATGTCCACCGCGCGCTGCCTCGCGTTGACTGGAGATCAGCAGAAAATGCACCTGCACCAACCGGACTCGAAGGCACGAGTCGACGGAACAACGCTAGCCCAAGTCCACGTGTCTCGGGCGAGCAAGCGTCCGTGCTGGACCCCGTTCGTCGGGAAATGGTCGGTGAAGGGCACCTCAATCACACAAGGAGATCGACATGAACCAGGACGACATGACTCAGCCCCTCGAGCATGCCAACAAGGCGGGCCGGAATCTGGAGGTGATCGAGCTCGGCGACGCGGCCGAGCTCACTCTGGGCAGTGGCGGCTCCGGTAGCGAGGACAAGCGTCGTCAGTACAACTGACCCCCTACCCGGCATCGGGAGGGCCTGCCATGC
>NZ_JBHVGB010000033.1:0-42543 GCF_042801335.1 Nocardioides sp. NPDC057577
GCCCCTCTCGGCGTCACCTCGGTGTCACATCACCGGTGTCACATCGCCGGCGGCGGTGGCGGCGTCTGCGCGGTGAGCATCTCGGCCCGCCGGCCCGCGAAGAACGCGAACTCGTCGGGGTGGGTGTTGATCCAGAACCCGGTCCCCAGGCCGTCGAGGACCGCGGCGGCGGCCTGCTTCGGCGTGATCCCGCCCTGCTCCAGGTAGCCCTGCATGGTGTGCTGCCAGATGTCGCTGCCGGGGGAGCCGTCGGCGACGTACGCGTCCTCGAAGATCCGGGTACGCACCGCGCCGGGGCACACCACCGACACCGCGACCTGCGGGTGCTGCTCGAGGCACTCCAGGTAGGCGCACTCGGTCAGCGCGAGCACCGCGTGCTTCGAGGCGTGGTAGGCCGAGTTGAGCGGGGCGGTCGCCAGTGCGCCGACCGAGGCCACGTTCACCACGTACGACGGTGCCGGGTCGGCACCCATCCGCGGCACGAACGAGCGCAGGCCGTGGAAGACGCCGGTGACGTTGACGTCCAGCAGGCGCCGCCACCGCTCGGGCGGCAGGTCCCAGATCCGGCCGACGGTCTCGACACCGGCGTTGTTGACGAGCAGCGCCACCGGGCCGTACGCCTCCACGGCGGCATCGGCCAGCCGGTCGACCGCGTCGGCGTCGGTGACGTCGGTCGGCACCGCGAGCGCCTCGGCCCCGCTCGCGCGCAGCCCCTCGGCGATTTCCTCGACCCGGTCGGCGTCCACGTCGGCGAGCACCACGCGCATGCCGCGCGCGGCCGCCTCCTCGGCGAGCCCTTGGCCGATGCCGCTGCCGGCACCGGTGATGACGGCCGTACGGCCCTGCAGTTCTGCCATCGCTCTCATCCTTCGCACTCGAGCACCGGGATGGTGCCGTCCGTCGCTGCCTGCGCGATGCTGGCGCGCAGCTCCTCGCACACCGGGTGGCGGCCCTGGAAGGGGTCGCCGGGGTCCCAGGACCGGCACGCGGCCATCGCCGGCTGCGACCACTGCACCGAGGTCTGCTGCCAGCTGCTCTTCCGGGCGAGCACCGCCGCGCCGCACGCCCGGCAGCTGACCGGATGCATCGGGGCGTCGGCGAGGCGGTTGTCGGGACGTACGGTCATCAGGCGTCCTGTTCCTGCGCCCGGCGTGCCAGGTTCTCCTCGACCTCGCGGCGCCACGCCTCGTTCGGCCGGGCGGTATCGAGCTCGAACTCGAAGCGCTCGGTCATCTCCGGGGCGATGTCGTCGAGGTCGGTGTAGAACTGCTCGTACCAGCGGCGCAGCTGGTAGACCGGCCCGTCCTCCTCGCACAGCAGCGGGTTGTCGATGCGGGTCTTGTTCTTCCAGATCTCGACGTCCTGCTCGAACCCGAGCCGCACCGTGTCGACCATCTTCTGGGTCAGCCGCTCGGCCTCCTCCGGGTCCTCCGGGCCGCCGTCGGGCCGCTCCATGCTGATGCCGTACATCAGGACGAAGGAGTTCTCGTCGATCGGGTAGTGGCAGTTGATCAGCACGGTCTTCACGTCGCCGTCGGCGTAGTGGTAGAGCAGGTCGTCGATCATGAACGACGGGCCGTGGTAGGTCGCCGCCGAGGTGTTGCCGAGCCGCTTGGGCGCCCCGATCTTCTTCTCCGCGGGCCGCATGTCGTCGCGGTTGATGCCCTTCTGGAGCTGGGTGGCGGTGTGAGCCTCGAAGACGTTCTTGAAGTACGTCGGGAAGCCGTGGTGCACGTAGAAGAAGTGCGCCATGTCGACCAGGTTGTCGATGATCTCGCGGCAGTTGGTCTCCACCCGGGTCTCGTACCAGGCCCAGTCGGTCCACCCCGGGGTGCCCGGACCGCCGTCGATGGGCGGGATCACCTGCTCCGGGATCGGCGGGTTGCCCTCGGGGTCGTTCCAGACGAACACCAGACCGTCCTGCAGCATCGTCGGCCACGCCTGCGTGCGGGCCCGCATCGGCACTCGACGGGAGTACGGGATCTGCTTGCAGCGTCCGTCGCCGCCCCACCGCCAGTCGTGGAAGGGGCAGGCGATCTCGTCGCCCTTGATCGTGCCCTGGGAGAGGTCTCCGCCCATGTGCCGGCAGTAGGCGTCGAGGACCTTCAGGCTGCCCGAGCTGTCCGCGAAGACGGCCAGCTTCTTGCCGAAGGCGGTGATGGAGTGCGGCTTCCCGTCACGGAAGGTGCGCTCCAGGCCGATGCAGTGCCACCCCCGGGCGAAGCGGGTCGGCGCCGCCTCGTACTCGATCCGGCGCACCTGGTCGCCATCGGTTTCGAGCACTGTGGTTTCCAGCACGGACATGTCGGCTCCCAAACGTCGCGGTTGTTTCCTACCCCCGCAGGCTCGCCCGAGAACGGTCGCGGGCAACGGCTCCGTCCCACTGGGCAGGACCTGGCTCGGCGCGAGGTGGGCGCCCGGGTGCACCCTGCGGGCAGGGGAGCCGTATGCGCTCCGTCCAACGGCAGGAGGGAAGCAGATGACGACGTACGAGACGGGCGGCCGGGTCGCCGGCCGGACGGTGATCGTGACCGGCGCGGCACGGGGGATCGGGGCCGCGTGCGCGCGGCGCCTGGTCGCCGAGGGCGCCCGGGTGGTGGTGGCCGACCTGCTGGTCGAGGAGGGCAAGCAGGTCGTCGCCGAGCTCGGTGACGCGGCTTTGTTCGTGGAGCTCGACGTGACCAGCGAGTCGGCCTGGCAGGACGCCGTACGCCAGGCCGAGGAGATCTTCGGGCCGGTCACCGGCCTGGTCAACAACGCGGGCGTCGTGCACGTCGACCCGATCGAGGAGCTCAGCGAGTCCGACTACCGCAAGGTGATCGACGTCAACCAGGTCGGGGTCTTCCTCGGCATGAAGGCCGTCATCGGCTCGATGAAGCGTGCCGGCACCGGATCGATCGTCAACATCTCCTCGATCGGCGGGATCATCGCGTTCCCGCGGATCCTCGGCTACGTCGCGTCCAAGTGGGCCGTACGCGGCATGACGAAGGCCGCGGCCCAGGAGTTCGGCCCCCACGGGGTGCGGGTCAACTCGGTCCACCCCGGCGTGGTGTCCTCGGAGATGACCGCCGACTCCGACCGCTCCCACGGGATGGTGGACCACCAGCCGCTGGGGCGGGAGGCGGACGCCGACGAGATCGCGGCCCTGGTGCTCTTCCTGCTCTCGGACGAGTCCAGCTTCTCCACCGGGTCGGAGTTCGTCGCCGACGGCGGCTACACCACCGCATGAGGCGACCGGACGACTGGATCGGGCACGATCTCGGCCGGCGCCGGGTGAGCTGGACCGACCGCGACGCGATCCTCTACGCGCTCTCGGTGGGTGCCTGCGCCGACCGGCTGGACCTGGTGTTCGAGGAACGGCTCCGGGTCCTGCCGGCCTTCGCCCTCACCCTGGCGCAATGGGCCCCGGACGCCCTGGGGGCGGCCGGCGCGTTCGACCCGACCCGGGCCGTACACGGCTCGCAGCGCCTGGAGATGAAGGCGCCGTTGCCGGCCTCGGGCGACCTGGAGATGTCCGCCCGGGTCACCGGGGTGTGGGACAAGAGCGCGGGCGCGGTCTTCGACGTCGAGGTGGCGAGCGACCACTTCGTCGCGACCTGGTCGATCCTCGCCCTCGGCCGCGGCGGCTTCGGCGGAGATCGTGGCCCCGTACGTCCTCCCGACCCGGTCGAGGAGGCCGCCTGGTCGACGGTCGTGGAGATCCCCGCGAACGCCGCCGCCCTCTACCGCCTCAACGGCGACCGGCACCAGATCCACATCGATCCCGCGGCCGCGGCCGCGATCGGTCAGCCGCGGCCGATCCTGCACGGACTGGCCACGCTGGCACTCGCCTCGCTCGCCGTCGCCGAACAGACCTCGCGGCACCCGGCCGACATGGTGCTGCTCGAGGGGCGGTTCAGCTCGGTGGTCTTCCCGGGCGAGGCAGTCACGGTCGAGGGGTGGGCCAACGGGGGTTTCCGCGTCTCCACCGCCCGGGGCGTCGCCATCGCCGGCGGTCGTTGCGCGTTCACTGCCTGAAAACGCTGAAGGGCGGGCGGCCACAGCCGCCCGCCCTTAGCGTCTTGGTCAGTACTGGACCTTGACGGCCTCACCGGTCACGGGATCGATCTCGTAGTAGTACGACGTCGGGTCGCCGGGCCGCGGGTCCGGGCTCACCTTCCACGCCGTGCACACCAGCGTGCCGTCGCGCTGGAGGCGGGCCTTGATCATCTCGGTGTTGGCCGGGAACCGGTCCGAGAACGGCAGCTCCGGCTCGTTGGCGCAGGTCTCGGGCAGCATGAGTCCGAAGATGCCGCCGTGGGCCACGACGACGCCGGTTCCCCGGTCGCCGCGGTGCTCGCGTACGTACCGCGCCCACCACGGCTGCCACCGCTCCTGCACGTCGTAGTAGTCCTCCTCGCCGCCGAACGAGTCGTCGCGGGTGCTCGGGTCCATGACCCAGCCGGCCATGATGCGGCCGGCGACCGCGGGATCCTTCGACGGCAGCTCGACCTCGCGGATGTCCTCGTCTGCCAGGACCGGTACGTCGTGGTCCGCGGCGACCCCGTCGGCGGTCTGGTACGTACGCACCATGATCGAGGAGTCGACCGACGAGATCCTCTCCTCGTCGAGGAAGTCGACGAGCTTCGCGGCCTGCGCGATGCCCGTCGGTGAGAGCTCCTCCTCCGGTGCCGGGTAGGTGGAGTGGGCGTGGCGTACGAACAGGATCTCGTAGCCCGGGCCACCGGCCCGAGGGTTCGGGTCGGCACCGGCTTCGCGGGCGACCGCGAGCGGCAGCGTGGCGAGAACAGCGAGCGAGGCGCCGAGGGCGCACAGTCGGGTACGGCGATTCATGGGACCTCCAGGTCTGGGAAGCGACGTCCGAGGATCGACACGGGAGCGACCCTCGGACGCGCGCTGTCCCGATCACCAGGACAAGCCGTCGAACGACCTCAGCGGACCGAGCGCGCCGTGGTCACCCCTGGCTTCGCTGTCGCCGCGATGTTCCCGGACCTGAACGACTAGCGCGCCGGCGGCCGCTCAGGGCTTGAAGACGACCTTCACCATCTCGTCGGCCTTCTCCTGGAAGGACTTGTACGCCTCCGGCGCCTCGTTCAGGGGGAGGTGATGGGTGGCGAACGTGTCGACGCCGAGCGGGTCGTTGTCGCCCTCGAGGAACGGCATCAGGTCATCCGTCCAGGCGCGTACGTTGGCCTGCCCCATGCGGATGCCGACCTGCTTGTCGAAGAGCTGCATCATCGGGAACGGGTCCATCGCGCCGCCGTAGACGCCGGCGATCGAGACGGTGCCCCCGCGGCGTACGGCGTCGAAGGCGGTGTGGAGCGCGGCCATCCGGTCGACGCCGGCGGCCTGCATCACCGGGCGGTTCACGGCTCCCGGCATCGTGGCCAGCAGCTTCGTCATCCCCTCGACGATCGGCGAGCCGTGAGCCTCCATCCCCACGGCGTCGACCACGGCGTCGGCTCCGCGTCCATCGGTCCGATCGCGCACCTGCTCGGCGATGTCGCCGGAGTCGAGGACGATCGTCTCGGCCCCACGCTGCCGGACCCGGGCGAGCCGCTCGCGCTCGCGATCCACGCTGATGACCCGGTGGCCGGCGTCGAGCGCGAAGCGGGTCACCATGTCGCCGATGGGACCGGCGCCGAGGACCAGCAGGGTGCTCTCCGGGTCGGGGTCGGCGTACTGCAGTGCCTGCCAGGCGGTCGGCAGGACGTCGGAGAGGAAGAGGAACCGGTCGTCAGTGGGACCTTGCGGGACCTTGATCGGCAGCTGGTTGCCGAAGGGAACGCGCAGGTACTCGGCCTGGCCGCCCGGGACCTGGCCGTAGAGGGAGCTGTAGCCGAAGAGGCTGGCGCCGGTGCCCTGGTCGCGGTTCTGGGTGGTCTCGCACTGCGAGTGCAGGCTGTGCCGACACATCCAGCAGGTGCCGCAGCTGATGTTGAACGGCACCACCACGCGGTCGCCGACGCTCACCTCACGGACCCCGGGGCCGACCTCGGCCACGATCCCCATCGGCTCGTGCCCGACCACGTCGCCCGGTGTCATGAACCCGGTGAGCACCTCATAGAGGTGCAGGTCGGAACCACACAGCCCGGTCGAGGTGATCTCGACGATGATGTCCTCGTCGTCGAGGATGCGCGGATCAGGGACGTCGTCCACCCGGATGTCGCGTCTTCCTTGCCAGGTAACTGCCTTCATGGGTGCTCCTCCTTGGATCGAGTCACCTCTGCGGTACCCCGATCCGGGGATTCGAGCCCGGCGCGCGGCAGTGCTGAACCCGGTCGCGGTGGGTACCGGTGAGACTCACACCGCAGAACAGATCGGCCGCAGGGAGGGCGTGGACAACATGAAGGTGGTCGTCATCGGTGCGTCGGGAAACCTCGGCAGCGCCACCATCCGGGCACTCACCGCAGACGGCGCCGCGGAGGTCGTCGCCGTCGCGCGCCGCGCTCCGGATGGCCCTCGGGCCTATGCCCATGCCTCCGTCGAGTGGCGGGTGGCCGACGTGTCGACGGCCAACCTGGAGCCGGTGGTGGAAGGTGCCGACGCGGTCGTGCACCTCGCCTGGAAGTTCCAGCCCACGCACCGCCCCGAGGAGACCTGGGCCACCAACGCCGTCGGCACGCGCAGAGTCCTCGCGGCCGTGGCCCGCGCAGGCGTCCCGGCGCTCGTGTGCGCATCCTCGGTGGCGGCCTACTCTCCGGTGCACCACGACGATCCCGTCGACGAGACCTGGGAGACCGACGGGGCGTCGGCTGCCGCGTACTGCCGGGAGAAGGCGTACGTCGAACGGGCCCTGGACGCCTTCGCCTGCGACCACCCCGAGGTCCGCGTGGTGAGAGTTCGGCCCGCGTTCGTCTTCCAGCGCTCGGCGGCCAGCGAGCAACGGCGCATCTTCGGCGGCGCCTTGGCCCGGCCCGCGCTCCTGGACCGTCGGCGCATCCCGATGGTGCCGGTGCCGGCCGGCCTGAGGTTTCAAGCCGTGCACGCAGGCGATGTCGGCCGGGCCCTGGCCACTGCCGCGACCAGCGACGTGGCGGGCGCGTTCAACCTGGCCGGTGACGGCGTGATCGGCCGCGACGAGCTCGGCGAGCTGATGGGCGCTCGGACGGTCGAGGTCCCGCCGGGTCTGGCACGTCACGGTCTGGACGGCGCCTGGCATGCACGGCTGGTGCCCGTCCCCGGCAGTCTGCTGGACGCGGTCATGCAGCTGCCGCTGATGTCGACGGCCCGCGCCGAGCTGGAGCTCGGCTGGCAACCGCGCCACACGGCCATGGATGCGCTCGAGGCCGTCCTCTCCGGCATCCCGGAGAAGGCGGGCAGCGGGCTCCCGCCTTTGCGACCCTGACCTCTGGAGAAGGAGCAGCCATGAACGACGACCTGTTGCACGCCTACCTGCAGCACCACTGGGCCGGTTCCAGCGCCGGAACCGCGATGTTCGAGCGCGTCGGTCGCACGCACTCCGATCCTGACGTGGCCGCTCGGGTGCGACAGCTGGCGACCGAGGTGAACGAGGAACGCGAGCAGCTGCGACAGATCATCATGGCGACCGGAGCGGATCCCTCACGCATCGCCGCGGCGACGGGGCGGGCGCTGGAGTTCGCGGGACGGTTCAAGCCGAACGGCCGGCTGGTGCGGCGCTCACCGCTCTCGGACCTGTTCGAGCTGGAGGCGCTGCGAGACGCGGTGGCCGGCAAGCGCGCCGGGTGGCAGCTGCTGCGTACGGCCACCGAGGACGACGCCCGTGTCGACGCGCTGCAGCTCGATGAGCTCATCCGCCGCGCCGACGACCAGCTCGCCCGGCTCGAGGATCTGCACCTGCGGGTGGGCCGTACCGTGATCAGTGCATGACGGTACGGCCCGTGGGTTACCTGATGGCATGACGTCACCGACCTGCCTGATCCTGAACTGCACCCTGAAACGCTCACCCGGCGAGTCCAGCTCGGAGCTGCTCGGATCCCAGATCCTCTCGGCGCTCCTGGACCACGGGGTGAAGGGTGAGATGGTTCGGGTCGTCGACCACGACGTCAGCTTCGGAGTGAGCACCGACGAGGGTGACGGCGATGCGTGGCCGCAGCTCCGCGAGCGGATGCTCGCCGCGGACGTGCTCGTGCTGGTCACCCCGATCTGGCTGGGCCAGCCGTCGTCGGTGTGCAAGATGGTGCTCGAGCGACTCGACGCCGAGCTGAGCGAGACCGACGACGACGGCCGGATGCTGACCTACGACAAGGTCGCCGGCATCGGCGTGGTCGGCAACGAGGACGGCGCCCACCATGTCACCGCCGAGCTCTGCCAGGCGCTCAGCGACGTCGGCTTCACCATTCCCGCCGGCGGGTCGACGTACTGGGTCGGGGAGGCCATGCAGGGCGTCGACTACAAGGACAAGGTGCCGACCCCGGAGACGACCGCGGGAACCACGAAGACCATGGCCCGGCACCTGGCCCACCTCGCCGGGCTGCTCGCCGAGTCGCCCTATCCCGCGGAATAGGACCTAGCCTCGGCTCACGTCCTGGTCGCGCTGCGTCCGCGAGGAGCCGTCGCTGGGCGCGGCGCCCCTGCGCCACGACCACCGGTGCCGCGCTCAGCCCGAGCCGGGGGATCGCGTCGGCCACTCGCGCCTGGATCCCGCGCCAGCCGGGCACCGTCTTGACCGGTCGTGGCCTGTCGAGCACCGTGCCGACCGCCGCCACGACCTCCTCAGGCTGGAGCAGCTTGCCGGAGAACGACAGGGCGGCGGGGTCCTCGAGCCCAGCGCGACAGCGGAGAATATCAGCCGCTCGTCCTGGCCCTCAGCACCTCGTTCCCACCGGCCGGCCCAGGGCCGGTGCGGCCGAGCTGGGAAAAGCACCCGTTCACGGGATGCTGGTCAGCTTCGCTCCTGAGGATCATGACCGGTGACAAGCATCCTCGGGTGTGGCGCGGTTCGCCGCCGACCGTGCCGCAGTGGTGCACCCTCCCAGCGAAGGAGTCCGACCGGTGTTGACCAAAGCTCTCCTGGTGCGTCTCGAGGCGCTACCGGGCAAGGAAGCAGACCTCGCAGATTTCCTCACGAAGGCGCGCTCGATCGTGATGGCTGAGCCCGGCACCATCGCCTGGTTCGCCATCCAGTTCGGCCCCTCGACCTTCGGGGTGTACGACGTGTTCCCCGACGACGAAGCCAGAGACGCGCACCTCGCCGGCGGCGTAGGTCAGGCGCTCGGGCCGAACACCGGTGTCCTATTCTCGGAGCCGCAGATCGAGAAGATCGACATCCTCGCCGACAAGGTCCCGGAGTAGCCGCCGAGACAGCGGTCCCCGCAGGAGACTGGGCAACGACCCCTGACGTTGGGAGACATCGGACGATGTCTGCACAGGTCAGGGGTCGTTTCCTGGCGCCTGCGAAGTGGGATGGCGACCCGTAGCGAGTGCGCGTAGGGTGGGGAACCTCCCTTCGGATCCGGTGAACGGTGGCCACGATGTCTGATCTGAGCCTCGGGATCCCCGGGGTCGGCGTTGTTAGTCCAGGAATGCACTTCTGTGCGCTCTACTCGGGTCCGGCCGAGCGTGACCGATTGTTGTACCCCTTCCTCGAGGAGGGGCTGCGGCAGGGCGACAAGTGTCTGTGCCTGATCGATGATGTCGAGCCGGCGCTGGTCAGGGACCGGGCCGTGGGACAGCCCGGCCCGGACTACTCGCGACGATCGGCTCAGCTCGACGTCGAACGATCATCGGACGTCTATCTCAGGTCGGGGGAGTTCAGCGTCGACGGCATGGTGAGCTTCCTCTCCGAGAGCGTGGACGCGGCGGTCGCAGACGACTTCGACCTGCTCAGAGCTGCCGGCGAGATGTCGTGGGTGCTGTCCGGCGCCCCTGGTTGGGACGACCTGTTCGTCTACGAGTCGTCCCTGAACCACGTCGTCGAGGAGGTGCCCGCCATCCTCATGTGTCTCTACGACCTGAAGAAGTTCGGGGCCGAGATGCTCGTCGAGGTGCTCCAGACCCACCCCACGGTCCTGCTGGACGGCACGGTGATCGACAACCCGCACTACGTCGATCCGACCGAGTATCAGGCGGCTGCCAGAGCCGCCGAGAGGCCCCGGTATCCCTTGGTCAAGGTAGACGCCGGCGACGAGGACGGGGCCGACCACGGGTGGGCGTCGCTCACCGGCGCCGAGATGCGGATCGTCTCCCAGGTCTCCCAGGGGAAGTCGAACCGTGCGGTCGCGGAGGAGCTCTGCGTCTCCCGCCACACCGTGGACGCCCACCTCAAGCACATCTACCTCAAGCTCGACGTCCACTCCCGGGTCGAGCTGACCGTGCTGGCGCTGCAGCACCACCACCCCGGCGGCTAGCCGGGGGCGGCCCGGTCCGCCAAGAAACACCCGTTCACGGGATGCAGACGATCCCGGCGCGCGAGAAGCATGGCCGACACACATGCTTCCGGCGAATGGAGTGGTCATGGGCAGGGCAGTCGGCATCGACCTGGGAACGACGAACTCGGTGATCGCGGCGACCGAAAATGGGCAGCCGCAGGTCATCCCCAACGCGGAGGGCAACCGGACGACGCCGTCCGTGGTCGCCTTCTTGGAGAACGGAGAGCGCCTGGTCGGCCAGATGGCCCGGCGACAGGCGATCCTGAACCCGAAGGGAACGATCTATTCCGCGAAGCGCTTCATCGGCCACAAGTACGACGAGGTCAGCAGCGAGATGAACACGGTCTCCTTCGACGTCGTCGAAGGCCCCGAGGGCACGGCCCGGTTCCAGGTCGACGGCAAGCTCTACGCACCCGAGGAGATCTCGGCGCAGGTGCTTCGCAAGCTGGTCGACGACGCCGGGAAGTTCCTCGGCGAGCGGGTCACCGAGGCGGTCATCACCGTCCCCGCCCACTTCAACGACGCGCAGCGTCAGGCCACCAAGGACGCCGGCAGGATCGCCGGGCTCGAGGTCCTCCGGATCATCAACGAGCCCACGGCCGCCGCCCTCGCGTACGGGATGGACAAGCTCGAGAACGAGACCGTGCTGGTCTTCGACCTCGGTGGTGGCACGTTCGACGTGAGTATCCTGACCGTCGGGGACGGCGTGGTCGAGGTCCGGTCCACGGCCGGAGACACGCACCTCGGCGGCGACGACTTCGACCGACGCATCGTCGACTACCTGGCCGACGAGTTCAAGAAGTCCAACGGCATCGATCTCCGCGACGACTCCCAGGCTCTCCAGCGTCTCTTCGAGGCGGCCGAGAAGGCCAAGGTGGAGCTGTCGGCGGTCACCCAGACCGCCGTCAACCTGCCCTTCGTGACCGCCGACGCCTCCGGGCCCAAGCACCTCAACGTCAACCTGATGAGGTCGACCTTCGAGCAGCTCACCGCCGACCTCGTCGAGCGCTGCCTCGGCCCGGTCAAGCAGGCCATGGAGGACGCCAAGGTCACCTCCGACGACATCGACGAGGTCATCCTCGTGGGCGGGTCCACCAGGATCCCGGCCGTGCAGGCGCTGGTACGCCGGCTGACCGGCGGCAAGGATCCCAACATGACCGTCAACCCGGACGAGGTCGTGGCCATCGGCGCGGCGGTCCAGGCGGCGATCATCAAGGGCGATGTCAAGGACGTGCTGCTGCTCGACGTCACGCCGCTGTCGCTGGGTCTGGAGACGATGGGTGGGGTGATGACCAGGGTCATCGACCGCAACACCACCATCCCGGCTCGGCGGACCGAGGTCTTCAGCACCGCGGAGGACAACCAGTCCGCTGTCGACGTCGTCGTGCTCCAGGGCGAGCGGGAGAGAGCGGCCGACAACCGCGTGCTGGCCAGGTTCCGGCTCGAGGACATCCGTCCCGCGCCGCGTGGGGTGCCCCAGATCGAGGTGACCTTCGACATCGACGCCAACGGCATCCTGCACGTCTCGGCGCGTGACAAGGACACCGGTGCCGAGCAGCAGGTGACCATCAGCGAGACCTCCACCCTCAGCCAGGAGGAGGTCGACCGGATGATCAAGGACGCCGAGACCCACCGTGGCGAGGATGCCGCTCTGCGCGAGCGGGTCGATGCCCGCAACGAGCTCGACTCCGTGGCCTACCAGGTGCGCAGGTCCCTCGAGGAGGCCGGTACGTCCGTGGCCGAGCACGACCGCGCTCGTGCCGAGCTGCTCGTCGAGGAGGCCAGGCAGGCGGTCGAGGGCGACGAGCCCGTGGACCGCCTCCGTGCCCTGACGGGCGAGCTCCACCAGCTGCGTCAGGTGCTGAGTTCCGCAGCCCGCGGTGGCGGCGGACCGTCGACCGGGCCGGCGAGCGCCTCCGGGGCGGCGGCCGACAGCGATGACGACGATGTCATCGACGCCGAGTTCACCTCGAACTGACCGCCATGTCTGATCACGAGGCACCGACGACCGAGGCCCTGGGCGACGAGGTCGCGGCGGACGACGCGACCGAGCCCGGCGACCAGGCGCGCCAGATCGCCGAGCTGGAGGATTCCTGGCGGCGTACGGCTGCCGAGCTCGACAACTTCCGCAAGCGCTGCGCGCGCGACGTGGCCCGTGCCCGCGAGCAGGAACGGGCGGCCGTGGCCACCAGCTGGTTGCCCGTCCTGGACAACCTGGAGCGGGCGCTCGAGCACGCATCGTCCGACCCCGACTCGGTGGTGGAGGGCGTCCGGGCCGTGCTCGCGCAGGCGCTCGCCGTCCTGGCCGACCTCGGCTACCCGCGTCGCGACGACAACGGCCGGGCCTTCGACCCCGCCGTGCACGAGGCGGTCAGCACCGTGTCCGGTGAAGGGCTGGTGCCCGGCACCGTGGCGCAGGTCGTACGCCCCGGCTACGGCCCCGATGACAGGCTCCTGCGTCCGGCCGCGGTCGTGGTGGCCACCAGGACATCCTGATGGCCAAGGACTTCTACGAGGTCCTCGGGGTCTCCCGCGACGCCGACCCGGCCGACATCCAGCGCGCCTACCGCAGGCTGGCGCGCCAGAACCACCCGGACGTCAACAAGAGCGCCGAGGCCGAGGAGCGGTTCAAGGACATCGCCGAGGCCTACGACGTACTGTCGGATCCCGAGCAGCGCCGGCGCTACGACGCCTTCGGTGAGGACTTCCGGCGGGTCCCGCCCGACACGGATCCGGCCGCCTGGCGCCAGGCCCGGACCTACGCCGACGCCGGGGCGGGGGCGCGCGGACGCTGGTCGTCCACGACCGGCCCGTCGGGAGGTTTCGGAGCCGGCGACTTCGGTGACGAGATCGACATCGAGGACCTGCTCGGGGGGATCTTCGGCGGGCGAGGTGGCGGGGGTCGGGCCCGCGGCGGCTGGGGGCCGGGCCCGGTCCCGGGCTCCGACCACGAAGCCGAGGTGGAGGTCTCGGTCGAGGAGGCCTACCACGGCACCGAGCGCAGCCTCACGATCACCGGTCCCGACGGGCCCCGCACGCTCGACGTCACGATCCCGGCGGGCGTGGTCGACGGTCAGCGGATCCGGCTGCGCGGCCAGGGCGGCCCCGGCAGCGGCTCGGCGGCGGCCGGAGACCTCTATCTGGTGGTCCGGATCGCCGACCACCCGCGCTACCGGGTCGAGGGTCGCGACCTGCACGCCCTCCTGCCGGTCGCTCCCTGGGAGGCCGCGCTGGGGGCGTCGGTGTCCATCGACACTCCCGGAGGAACCGCCACGGTGAAGGTCCCGGCGGGCTCGTCCAGCCACCGTCGGTTACGGCTCAAGGGCCGCGGCCTTCCCCACCGACGAGGCGAGCCGGGCAACTTCTACGCCGAGCTCCAGGTCCGCCTGCCGAAGACCCTCTCCGACGAGGAGCAACGCCTCTTCGAGGAGCTCGCGAAGGTGTCCCGTTTCGACGCGAGGAGCAGACGATGACAGCGATCACGCACTTCGCTCTCGCCCGGCCCTACCGGCTCAGCCTCGAGAGCTATGCCCAGGTCACCGGCGTACATCCGGAGCTCGTCCGGCGCCTGGTCGCCCTCGGGCTGCTGGAGGTCACCCGGGACGCGCAGGGCCGGTTGTGGTTCCACCCCTCCCAGGTGAGGGAGATGGCCAGGATCCAGCGGCTGCGGATGAGCCTGAACCTCAGCTACTGCGCCATCGGGCTGGTCGTCGAGCTGCTCGACAGGATCGCCGAGCTCGAGAAGGCACAACAACGCACGGCACGACGAGGAGACGCTCCATGGACATGAACAGACTGACCCAGAAGTCGCAGGAGGCTCTGCACGACGCCCAGACCAAGGCGCTGCGCTTCGGCCACGTCGAGGTGGACGGCGAGCACCTGTTGCTCGCCCTGCTCGACCAGGCCGAGGGCCTCGTTGCGCCGCTGCTCGCCCGGGCGGGGGCCGATCCGGACCGGCTGCGCGAGGAACTCGAGGCCGAGCTCGGCCGCCGCCCGCGGGTCAGCGGGCCGGGCGTGACTCCCGGGCAGGTGCACATCACCCAGCGGCTCTCGCGGCTGCTCGACACGGCTGACCGCGAGGCCCGCAGGCTCAAGGACGAGTACGTCTCGGTCGAGCACCTCGTGATCGCTCTGGTTGAGGAGGGCTCGGGATCAGCCGCCGGGCGGCTTCTCCACGCTCACGGACTGACCCGGGACGGCTTCCTGGCCGCACTGACCGAGGTACGCGGTCACCAGCGGGTGACGTCGGCGACCCCCGAGGGGACGTACGAGGCGCTGGAGAAGTACGGCCGCGACCTCGTCGCAGCGGCGGAGTCGGGCAAGCTCGAGCCGGTGATCGGCCGCGACTCCGAGATCCGCCGGACCGTGCAGATCCTGTCGCGCAAGACCAAGAACAACCCGGTGCTCATCGGTGAGCCCGGCGTGGGCAAGACGGCGATCGTCGAGGGTCTGGCGCAGCGGATCGCCGACGGCGACGTCCCCGAGGGTCTGCGGGACAAGACCGTGTTCGCCCTGGACATGGGGGCTCTCATCGCTGGGGCGAAGTATCGCGGCGAGTTCGAGGAGAGGCTGAAGGCCGTCCTCAACGAGGTGCAGAGCGCCGAGGGCCACATCCTGCTCTTCGTCGACGAGCTGCACACCGTCGTCGGTGCCGGCGCCGGTGAGGGGGCGATGGACGCCGGCAACATGCTCAAGCCGCTGCTCGCCCGCGGCGAGCTGCACATGATCGGCGCGACCACCCTCGACGAGTACCGCACCCATATCGAGAAGGACGCCGCCCTCGAGCGCCGGTTCCAGCCGGTCATGGTCGACGAGCCCGACGAGGAGGACGCCATCTCGATCCTGCGCGGGCTCCGCGAGCGCCTCGAGGTCTTCCACGGCGTGAAGATCCACGACGGCGCCCTGGTGGCAGCGGTGACCCTGAGCCACCGCTACATCTCCGACCGCTTCCTGCCCGACAAGGCCATCGACCTCGTCGACGAGGCCTGCGCGATGCTGCGCACCGAGATCGACTCGATGCCTGCCGAGCTCGACGAGCTCACCAGGCGGGTGACCCGGATGGAGATCGAGGAGGCCGCGCTCTCGCAGGAGGAGGACGCCGCGAGCAGGGCCCGCCTCGAGGAGCTGCGCAAGGAGCTGGCCGACGCGCGGGCCGAAGCCGATGCCCTGCGCGCACAGTGGGAGGCCGAACGCTCGGCCCTTCGTGAGGTGCAGTCGCTCCGCCAGGAGCTGGAGCAGGTGCGGCTGGAGAGCGAGCGGGCCGAGCGGGAGTACGACCTCAACCGGGCGGCGTCCCTGCGGCACGGCCGGCTGCCGGAGATTCAGCGGCGGCTGGAGGCGGCCGAGTCCCGGCTCGCCGGCAAGCAGGGCGGCCGCCGGCTGCTGCGCGAGGTGGTGACCGCCGACGAGATCGCCGACGTCGTCTCGCGCTGGACCGGCATCCCGGTCTCGCGTCTGCAGGAAGGGGAGCGCGACAAGCTGCTCCGCCTCGACGAGGTGCTCCACGAACGTGTCATCGGCCAGGACGAGGCCGTCCAGGTGGTGGCCGACGCCGTCGTCCGGGCCCGCTCCGGCATCAAGAACCCCCAGCGGCCCATCGGGTCGTTCATCTTCCTGGGCCCCACCGGGGTCGGTAAGACGGAGCTGGCCAAGACGCTGGCGGCCGCGTTGTTCGACACCGAAGAGAACATGGTCCGGATCGACATGAGCGAGTATCAGGAGCGGCACACCGTCAGCCGGCTGGTCGGAGCGCCTCCAGGCTACGTCGGCTACGAGGAGGGTGGTCAGCTCACCGAGGCCGTACGTCGCAAGCCCTACTCGGTGGTGCTGCTCGACGAGATCGAGAAGGCCCACGTCGACGTCTTCAACACGCTGCTCCAGGTGCTCGACGACGGCCGGCTGACCGACTCCCAGGGCCGGACCGTCGACTTCCGCAACACCGTCCTGATCATGACCTCCAACATCGGGTCGGAGCACCTGCTCGAGGGGGTCACCGCCGACGGCGAGATCAAGGACGAATCGCGCTCGATGGTGATGCGCACGTTGCAGTCACACTTCCGCCCGGAGTTCCTCAACCGCGTCGACGAGATCGTGATGTTCAAGCCGCTGACGCTCGCCGAGATCGAGCGCATCGTCGACCTCCAGCTCGAGGAGCTGCGCGAGCGGCTGGCCGACATGCGGATCACGCTCGAGGTCACGGCGGCGGCACGGCGCTTCATCGCCGACCAGGGATTCGACCCGGCGTACGGCGCGCGCCCGCTGCGACGGCTCATCTCCCGTGAGGTGGAGACGCAGGTCGGCCGGGCGTTGCTGCGCGGCGACGCGGCTGACGGCGGCGTGATCTCGGTCGACGTCGTCGACGGGAAGATCGCGGTGACCGCGGCCGGCGCCGCCGCAGAAGAGCGGGCCGTGGCATGAGCGCGACCACCGAGAAGTCGACGAAGGTCGAGTGCGTCAGCTGCGGAGCCAAGAACCGGGTTCCGGCGGTCGCCGAGGGTACGCCGCGCTGCGGGAGGTGCGGTACGCCGCTGCCCTGGGTGGTCGATGCCGGCGACGAGGAGTTCCACGCCGTCGTCGAGGAGTCGAGCCTGCCCGTGCTGGTCGACGTGTGGGCTCCGTGGTGCGGCCCCTGCCGGATGGTGAGCCCGGCCCTGGAGAAGCTGGCCGCAGAGCTGGCCGGCAAGCTCAAGCTGGTCAAGGTCAACGCCGATGACAACCCTGCCGTGAGCCAGAGGTTCGAGGTCCGGTCGATCCCGACGCTGGTCCTCCTCGACCACGGCGAGGTCGTCGACACACAGATCGGCGCCCTCCCGGTGCACCAGCTGCGTTCCTGGCTCGAGTCCAAGCTCCCGGGGAGGCCGTGATGACCGCCGACCCGCACCTGGGCATCATCCAGCCCGTCTCGCCACCCGCCCAGCACGTCTGTGCCGAGTGTGTGCGGCTCGGCACTCCGTGGGTGCACCTGCGCCATTGCCTGACCTGTGGCCAGGTCGGCTGCTGCGACTCCTCACCCATGCGACACGCGCGCGCTCACGCGGCCGGGACGGGCCACGTCATCGTGCGTTCGATCGAGCCCGGGGAGAACTGGAGATGGTGCTATGTCGACGAGCAGTTCGTCTGAGAGCGAGCTCGCGGACCTTCCCGAGTCCCCCGACACCACCGGTGCCTACCCCCGGCTCAGCGACGAACAGATCATGCTGCTCTCGCAGTTCGGAAAGCGGCGGACGCTGACCAAGGGCACGATGCTGTTCTGTGCGGGCGACCGCGACTGCGGCCTGTTCGTCGTGCTCGACGGCAGGGTCCGAGTCGTCCAGGAGGACGGCCCCGAGGGAGAGCCGCGGGTGATCGCCGTCCATGGCCGGGGTCGCTTCGTGGGTGACCTGTCGATCCTGACCGGGCAGGCGGTCTACGTCACCGCCGTCGCCCAGACCGACGTGGAGGTCCTCGAGGTGCCCTACGACCGGCTCAAGGAGGCGGTCACCCAGGATCAGGCGCTCGGAGATCTGATCCTGCGGGCGTTCATCCTGCGACGTACCATCCATGCCGACCTCGGCGCCGGCCTCCGGATCATCGGCTCCCGCTACTCGGCCAACACCCGTCTGCTGCGGGACTTCGCGAGCCGCAACCGCATCCCGTGCCGCTGGGAGGACGTGGAGGAGGACCCCGAGGCAGAGGAGACCCTGCGGGCGTTCGGCATCCCACCTGACCAGACCCCCGTCGTGATCTGGAAGGGGCATACGGTGCTGCGCAACCCCAGCACCACCGAGCTGGCCGACCTCATCGGGCTACGAGCGGCGCCGCACCGGGCGGCGTACGACCTCGTCGTGGTCGGTGCCGGCCCGGGCGGCCTGGCCGCGGCGGTCTACGCCGCCTCCGAAGGACTCTCGACGGTCGTCCTGGACGCGCTCGCCACCGGCGGGCAGGCGGCCACGTCGTCCCAGATAGAGAACTACCTGGGCTTCCCAGCCGGGATCAGCGGAGCCGAGCTGGCCGACCGCGCCGTGGTCCAGGCACGAAAGTTCGGCGCCGTCTTCAGCATCCCCGGCGAGGCGACCTCGCTCACCCGGGCCGACGGCTATCACCTGGTCGGCCTGGCGGAGGGGGACCCCCTCATCGCACACGCCGTGCTCGTCGCCACGGGTGTGCGCTACCGGCGTCTCGACGTCCCGGGTGCCGACCGCCTCGAGGGCGGCAGCGTCTACTACGCGGCCACCGAGTTCGAGGCGCGGCTGTGCCGACAGGACCCGGTCACCGTCGTGGGCGGCGGGAACTCGGCCGGCCAGGCGGCCTGCTTCCTGGCCCGCCAGTCTCCGGTGGTCAACCTGGTCATCCGCCACGACGACCTCGGCAGGGACATGTCCCGCTATCTGGCCGACCGCGTCGAGCAGTCGCCCCGCATCAAGGTCTGGCGCAACAGCGAGGTGGGTGAGCTCATCGGGGAGAACACGCTCGAACAGGTGCTGGTCCGCCACCTCCACTCGGGGCAGGAGCACCGCGTCGCGACGACAGCCCTGTTCGTGATGATCGGAGCGGCCCCGCACACCGGGTGGCTCCAGGGAGCGATCCCGCTGGACGCGAAGGGTTTCATCCTCACCGGGTCCGAGTCCGGAGCCGGGGCCGACGGCTGCGACGGCATGTTCGAGACCCGCCGCCCGGGCGTGTTCGCCGTGGGCGACGTACGCAGCGGCTCGGTCAAGCGCGTCGCGTCTGCCGTCGGCGAGGGCTCGGTCTCGATCCGCCACGTCCATGAGTTCCTGGAAGCCGAGGGACGTCGGTGAGGCATGCCGCCCGCCGAGAAGACACCAGATCAGGAGGAACAGATGACCACCTACAAGGTCGGCTACTTCGTCGGAAGCCTGTCGTCGACGTCGATCAACCGCATCCTGTCCAGGGCCCTCATCCGGGTGGCCCCGGACGACCTGGAGTTCAGCGAGATCCCGATCGGCAACCTGCCGCTGTACAGCCCGGATTTCGACGACGACTACCCGCCCGCGGCCCGATCGCTCAAGGAGTCGATCGCGGCCGTCGACGCGGTGCTCTTCGTCACCCCCGAGTACAACCGGTCCATCCCCGGGGCGTTGAAGAACGCGATCGACTGGGCGTCCCGACCCTGGGGACAGAACTCCTTCGACCACATCCCGGCCGCGGTGATCGGAGCCTCCATCGGCCAGATCGGCACCGCCATGGGTCAGCAGACCCTGCGCGGCGTGCTCAGCTTCTGCAACGCTCGCCAGATGACCTCGCCCGAGGCGTACATCCAGTACTCTCCCGACGTCTTCCGGGATGACGGCGAGATCACCGTCGACTCCACCGAAGAGTTCCTCCGCGGCTACATGGCCGAGTTCCGCACCTACATCGACATGGTCCTCACCGTCCTGCCACGCCGACGAGGTTGACGGGCGCCGGTCACCCCTGCCGTGCGCGCTTAGGCGACTCCTGGCGGTAGGTGTAGGCGGCGGCCCGGACCACCTCGTCGCTCTCCAGACCCGCCCCGAGAGCGCCGCCCAGGGTGGCGAGAGAGCTGGTGAGCCACGCCAGCTTCAGATAGTCGCCGGCTCGTACGCCATGCCCGATGCCCTCCTCGAGCAGCTGGGCAGGCACCAGGACCGGTGAGGTCGCGAGCGCGAGGATGAGCAGCGCGACGTAGAGGAAGAGCACACCCAGAACGACCGTCGCCGTGGTGGCCAGATTGAAGAGGGTCACCTGCTTGCGACCGGCCGGATGCGACGTACGCTCCCACAGACCGGCCCCCGCGATCAGCGCGATCGTGATCCCGGCGAGCGAACCGACCCCGATCACCGAGAGCCGGACCCAGCCGAGCGCGGCGCTCAGCTGCCAGATGTCGGGGGTGACGAGGGCCAGCACCGCCGTCGCCAGGGCCGCGGTCAGCGCTCTCGACAGTCCGATCGCGAGTCTCCACGGCTGGTTGGCCCGGATCATCCCGGTCAGGAGCCGCAGGTTGCCGCTGAGGACTCTCGCGGTGAACATCACGCCGCCGTCCTCGTCCGGCTCCTGGCTCCTGCCGAGCTGGCTGGCGCGGCGTCCGAGCCCGGCGACACGGCCCGAGATGGCGCGATCCGCCGTGTCCCCGAGCAAGGTGCGCACGAGCCCGACGACCGTGTCCCGGGTGCGTCGGCGCAGTCCGACGGCGCCGAGCGCCGGCAGGCACACCACAGCCACGCCGTGCAGGGGACTCGCGTGAGCCACCACCGGTCGCCGTTGAGCCTGCAGCGGCAGATCGGTGAGACAGACGACCAGGTCCCAGTCCTCCTTCAGGAGCCGGTCCCTCGCCGCCGCGACGATGGCTGCGTCGTCGGAAGGCGGATGCACGAGGGCGTCGACCACGATGGACTCCCGCCATCGGACGGTCGGCAGGTGAAGGCTCAGCTCGGCGTGCAGGTCCTCGGCGAGCGCCGAGGAGAGCTCGGTGGCCGACCCCGGAGCCGAGATGATTCCGATCACCACCTCCTCGGCGCTCATGGGGAAGCCTGGTTGCGCCCTTGGTCTCCACCTTCGTGCGTCATGCTGCAAGTCTCCGGTCAGCACGCGGCGGGAAGCAAGGGACCCTCCTCGGAGAAGCCGACTCGGACGAGCCGCTCAGCGGACCGAGCGGACCGCGTTCTCGATGAGGGCGAGGGTCTCGCGCGGGTGTGACTGGTGTGCGACGTGCGATGACCGCACCTTCACGATCTTGGCGCCGGCCCGCTTGGCCATGAACTCCTGCGCGGCGGGAGGGATGGTCTTGTCGGCCGTCGCCAGGAGATACCAGGACGGAACGGTCTTCCACGCGGGCTCCCCGGACGGTTCGGTGAACGCCGCCAGCGAGAACGGACGCTGGGAGGCCTGCATCACCGTGGTGGTGCTGCGGGGGAGGTCGCCGGCGAAGGCCTCGCGGAAGATGCTCGCCTTCAGGTAGAGATCGACGCCGACCTCGCCGCCGGGCAGCGGGTAGGGACGGGCGTCCAACGCGTCCTCGGTGACCATGGTGCCGGGAAACTGCTGGACGAGCTGGGCGACCGGTTCGTGGGCGTCGGGCGCGAAGGCAGCGATGAAGACGAGGGCCTTGACGTTCGGAAGGCCGGTGGCCGCGTTGGTCATCACAGCGCCGCCGTAGGAGTGTCCGACGAGGACGACGGGACCTGGGATCGTCTCGAGGATGCTGCGCAGGTACGCCGCATCGGAGGAGAGCCCACGCAGCGGGTTCGCGGGGGCGATGACCGGGTAGCCGTCGTCGGTGAGCTCCTTGACCTCACTCTGCCAACCGGAGGCGTCGGCCCATGCCCCGTGGACCATGACGATCGTGGGCTTGGCTCCCGTGCTCGAGCCGTGCTGTGCCCGCTCGGGGAGGGTGTTTCCGGTCGCCGAGGCGCCGTTGCTCGTCGTCGCGAGCATCGAGCCGGTGAAGAGGAGGGCCACGAGTATCGCCGCGAGGGCGCGACTGCGGCGGAGAGTGAACTTCATGTCTAATGTTCCTTTCGGTCTTCGAGAAGCTCCGGCCCGACGCCTACAGCTCGATCGCCTTGGCGGCACGCCGGATCAGGTCCGCGACCACGTCGGGCCGTGAGACGTAGACGGAGTGGCTGGCGGCGACCGTCTCGACGGAGGCGCCGGCCCGTGCGGCCATGCCCTCCTGGGCAGCGGGCGGGATCATCCGGTCATCGGTGGCGACGACGTACCAGCTGGGCTTGGAGCGCCATGCCGGTTCGGTGACGGCGGTGCTGAGGGCGGCCCCGCCCCACGGGGCCTGGGAGTCGGCCATGAACCGTGCCTGCCCGGCCGGCAGGTCGGCGGCGAACGCCTCCTGGAAGCGGTCGCGATCGAGGACGAGCGACCCGTCCTTGCGGGGGAGGATCGGCGGCGCCGGCGCGTCCGGGACGGGCTCGGCGAGCATGGAGGCGACCGACTCTCCCGCGTCGGGCGCGAACGCCGCGACATAGACCAGACCGGCCACCTGCGGGTGCGTGCCCGCCTCCGTGATCACGACACCGCCGTAGGAGTGGCCCACGAGCAGGACGAGCCCGTCCTGGGCCTCGACGACCTGGTGGACCTCGGTCACGTCGTCGGCGAGAGACCGGGTCGAGTGCTGGGTGACCACGACGTCGAGACCGTCGCGGGTGAGGATGTCGTGGATCGGCTGCCATCCGGACCCGTCCACGAACGCTCCGTGGACCAGGACGACGGTCGGGTTGTCGTTGCTCATCTGTTCTCCTTGGTTTCGGCATGGGTGAGAGGTCGTCGGACGCCGCGGCCGAGGATGGCCCGGGTGGCGAGGCGGCTGAGGATGGAGCAGTTGGAGCGCCGGCTGAGGATGGAGCAGTTGCTCTGGTGGCTGAGGATCGAGCAGTTGCTCTGCGAGCTGAGCATCGACATCGCCGACATCCAGGATCCGATCGAGCCGACGGAGAGGACGGCGCCGATGGATCCCACCGACGCGATCGAGCCGATGCTGCCGATCGACAGGATGGATCCCTGCGAGCAGATCGAGAGGAACGAGTTCTCGGAGCGGAAGGACAACATGCCGGTGGCCCCTCAGGCCGTCGCGGACAAGGAGGCGGCCAATGGCTGCGGTGGAGCCACCCGAGTCACGGTGACCGCGAAGAGGAGGAGGCCGGCCGCGGTGAGCGCCAGACCGGCCCATGCGGTCGAGAGAGCACCCCATCCGGCGTCGAGGACGAGGGCGCCGGCGACCGCGCCGAGCGCGTTGGCGAGGTTGAGCGAGGCGAGGTTCACCGCCCCCATCAGGGTCGGCGCCTCGGGTGCGTACCGGGTCAGGAGGACCTGGATCGTCGGGATCGCCATCATCGACGAGGCACCGACTCCGAGCAGGCACGGCAGCAGGACGGCAAGGTTCTCGCCGCCGACCGCGATGACGGCCAGGAAGACCATCACGACGGCATAGCCCAGGATCAGGCCCCGAAACTCGTACTGGTCGGCGAGACGGCCACCGATCCAGTTCCCCAGAGCCATCCCGACCCCGAAGACCGCCAACGCCACCGGGATCCAGGACTCCTCGGCCCCGACAGCGTCGGTGATGTACGGGCCGATGAAGGTGTAGACGGCGAAGATGCTGGAGATACCCAGTGCGGCGACGGCCATCGTCGCCCACACCATCGGCCGTCTCAAGGCGCCGAGCTCCTGCCTGACAGATCCGCCGGCGAGTGCGCTGGTCCGGGGAACGAAGACCCAGATGGCGACTCCGGCCAGCAGGCCGATCACCGAGACGACGACGTACAGCGCCTGCCATCCGACCTGCTGTCCGAGGAAGGTGCCCAGGGGAGAGCCGAAGATCGTCGCGACCGTCAGACCCGCCATCACCGTCGCGAACGCCTTGCCGCTCTTGCCCGGGCCATAGGCGTACGCCGCCACCACCGCGCCGGCGCCGAAGAACGCGCCCTGGACCGTGCCCGTGATGAACCGGGCCAGGATGAGGACACCGAGGCCGGAGGCCGCGGCGGACAGCAGGTTTCCAACGATGAAGAGCACGACCAGGCCGAGGAGGAGCGAGCGCCGGTTGAGTCTGGCCGCCGCGATGGTGAGCACGGGCGATCCGATGACCACGCCGAGGGCGTAGGCGGTGATCGCGTTCGTCGCGGTCGGTACCGAGACACCGAGATCGGCGGCGAAGAGCTGGACGATGCCGTTGCTCCCGAACTCGCCGGTCCCGATCGCGAAGGTGCCGAGCGCCAGCGCGAAGAGGATGAGCGCGTCGCGCTGTTGCGGGCCCTGTGCCGGATGTCGGCTCTCCGCGGCTCGGCACTGCGCGTGGTAGGCCTGTTCGTGCATCGTCTGTCCTCGTCTACGCGTAGGTCCCGGTCGAACGGAACCTACGAAGTCCCACTGGACGGTCCGTGGAGATTTTGTGGAGCACGGCTCGTCGCAGACGGCTGCGGTGGGCTCGACGTACGCCTAGGCTGATGCCGAGGCCCGGTACGTGTCGGGGTGCGGGCCAACCTCCTGCGCCCTTAGGACCCACGATGGAAGACTCCTCGATCACCGAGAGATCGGATCCGCGGAGCTCCGTGCGCCTGCAGCTCCTCGGCCCGTTGCGGGCCTACCGCGACGACATCGAGCTGGAGACCGGTCCGCCGCAGCAGGGATACCTGCTGGCCCTGCTCCTGGCGAGGGCCGGCCGACCGACGAGCATGTCCGAGCTCGTCGATCTCCTCTGGGAGGAGAACGTCCCGATGTCGGCGGTCAACACCGTCCAGAAGTACGTCGGGACCATCCGCCGCATGCTCGAACCCGATCTTCCGGCACGCGAGGCAGGGAGCTTCATCGCCCGCAGAGGTGGCGGGTACGCCTTCGTCGGACGGACCGCCACGGTGGACCTGATCGAGTTCAGGTCGCATGTCGAGAGCGCCAAGACCCACCTTGCCTCAGGCCGTCACGACGAGGCCGTCGACGAGTACGCCCACGCACTCGGTCTCTGGCACGGCCCGGCCGGCGACGGTCTCGGGCCGAGCGTGACCACCTCACCACTGTTCGCGAGCATCAACGAGGAGTTCTTCGACGCCTGCGTCGCGGTGGGGGAGCTGGCCCGGACCCGGCGGCCCTCGACCCGGATCCTTCAGCCGCTGCGCCTGGCCGCCTGGATGGCGCCGCTGAACGAGCCCGTACAGGCCGGCCTGATGACGGCCCTCGCCATCGCCGGCAAGCAGGCCGAAGCACTCTCCGTCTTCGAGACCGTCCGGGCACGGCTGGCCGACGACCTCGGGGTGACCCCCGGCGAGGCGCTGCAGGCCGCCCGAACCCGCGTCGTGCAGCACTCCCGCGCCCGCAGCGACCACCAGAGCGAGCAGGGTGGGAGCGCACCACTCGTCGGCCGTGGCGAGGAACGCGCGCTGCTGGCTCGATCGCTCGAGTCGGCGGTGGCGGGGAACGCGGCCCTGATCATGGCCGAAGGCGAACCAGGGGCGGGCAAGACGTCTCTCTTCGCCGAGTTCGGCCAGGACGCAGAGCGCCGGGGCGCGCTCGTCGTGTGGGGACGGTCCTTGAACCACGAGGGCACCCCGGCGCTGTGGCCATGGACCCGTCTCATCTCCGACCTGTTGGCGAGCCAGCCGGAGCCCGTCCGCGCAGGCCTGGCCAGCGGCGAGATCCGACGCCTCATCGACCCGCGCCCGGACAACCTCCTCGGTGGCGCGGTGCTACCCGACAGCGGTGCTCAGTTCCGTCTCTTCGAGCAGGCCGTCGACCTCATCAGGAGAGCGGCCACCGAGCGTCCGGTCGTGCTGGTCATCGACGACCTGCAATGGGCTGATGCCGCGTCGCTGCAGCTGTTCCGGCACGTGGCGACCCAGCAGCCGGCTGGCGTCGTCCTCGCCGGCCTCCTCCGCGATCGGGCTCCCGCCCCGGGCGACGGGCTCGGCGGCATGCTCGCGGCGGTCGGGCGCCTGCCCCATCACCAGCGCATCCGGATCGGCCCGCTCCAGCCCACCGAGGTGGGCGAGCTCGTCCGGCGCGAGACGGGACGGGCACCGAGTCCGTACGTCGCTCGCTGCATCCAGGCGCGCACCGAGGGCAACCCGTTCTTCGTACGTGAGCTCGCCCGCCTCCTCGCCGACAGCGATCTGGATGCCACGGCCGGTGAGGACGCCCTGGCCCGCACCGGTGTCCCGTCCACGGTGCGCGACATCGTGCGAGACCGTCTCGCCGGCCTCGACCACCAGACGAGGAGGCTCGTGGAGATCGCGGCGCTCATCGGGCGGGAGGTGGACGTCCGTCTGCTCGCTCGTGCCGCCGGAGTCGGGATGTCGGCCTGCTCGGCGCTGCTCGCCACCGCCGACTCGCAGGGCTTGCTGGAGCCGGCCGAGGACCGACCGCTCTCCGTGCGGTTCGTGCATGACCTGGTGCGTGAGGCGGTGCACCAGACGACCTCGCGGCTGCTCGCGACCGGTCGGTTGCACCTGCAGATCGCCGATGCGTTGGAGGGGATCCACGGAGACGACGAGGCGGTCACCGAGCGACTCGCCCACCACCTATGGCTCGCCGGGCCCTTCGCGGACCCGACACGAACCACGACCGCGCTCGTCCGCGGCGGTCGCAGAGCGGTTGCCCAGTCCGCCTTCGACGCAGCCGTCCCGCATCTCGAGGCTGCTGCCGACATCGCGCACTCGGCCGGTCTGCTCGAGCTCGAGCTGTCCGCGCTGTCACAGCTCGTGGCGGTCATCGGGATGCAGACGGGCTACATGGGCAGCGCCGACGCGACCTTCGAGCTGCTCGAACGCGCCGAGCGGGCCGCCCGAGGTCTCGGCCGGGAGCGAGAGGCCGCCGACTTCCTCTTCTCCCACTGGGCCGCTCACTCCCAAGCCATCCAGCTCGACCGCAGTGGTCAGCTCGCTCACCGGCTCCTCGCGGACAGCGAACGATCCGAGGATCCGGTGGTGCAGGCGTACGGACGACACGCCTGGGGGATTCACCAGTGGGACGTCGGAAACATCGGTGCGGCCTACCGGCACCTCAGCGAGTCGAACGCCGTCGTCGCCGAACGGGCGAAGTCCCTGGACCAGGATCAGCTGCGGCACGACCTGCAGCTGCTGTCGCCGGCGATGCTCGCGCTCAACACCGCGCTGCACGGCAAGGACGAGGAGGCACGTGGCATGTTCGGGCAGATCGAGAGCGACGCCGGAAACCACTCCTACGACGTGACCGTGTGGTCCGCGTTCGCGGTCACGGCCGCGGCGCTGATGGCGGATCCGTCATGGACTCTTCGCGCAGCCGAGAGGGGGATCGCTGCGGATCCGGAGTACTCGTTCCGCTTCCTCGGGGCCTACCAGCGGCTGGGACGGTGCTGGGCCCACGCGGTCACTGGCCGGAACGTCGATCGGTCGCTGGCTCAGGCGGAGGAACTCATCGAGTCGAACCTGGCCGACCCGCCACGATCCGGCCTGACGACCTGGCTGGCGCTGCTCAGCGAGATGTATCTCGCGAGCGGGCGCGTCCAGGAGGCGGCGGACGCTCTCAGGCGTGCTGACTCCTCGATCGCGGCTCACGGGCAACGCTATGCCGCCGCCTTCGTGCAGCTGATGCACGCGAAGCTGAGAAGCGCGCTCGGGGAGCCGATGGATGCCGTGCACGAGGCCGCGGGACGAGCCCGAGCGACCGCGATCGCCCAGCAGGCGTACCTGTTCGTCGATCGCGCCGACGACTTCCTCGGGCTGGCTCGCAGCTCGTGACGAGCCAGCCCGCCGAAGCGGGCTGGCTCGCTCGTGGAGTCACGCTCGCTGGTGGGTGCGTACGGACTCGCGGTCCGAAGCCGTCGCCGAGACGGCGCGCGGCCAGGTCCAGGCGTACCGCACGATGAACGCGAGAAGGATCAGCTCCAGCACGACGCCGAGGCCGTAGAACGCCAGCCAGGACTCGCCCAGCAGGTTGAACGCCGTGACGGGGACGTAGAGCGAGGCCACGACGACGTTGGTGATGCGGGCTGCCGGGGCGGGCATGGTCGTGGACAGCAGGACCATGAGGATCGGGACGGACATGAGGGTCAGGGCCGCGGTCGAGAAGGTCTGGGAGAGGTCGAACTCGAAGACCTTGCCGGCGAGGATGTCGTCGATGACGCCGGGTGTGAAGAAGTTGAGGATGTCGACGTAGGCGTACAGGAACATCAAGCTCGTCCAGGCTGCGGCGAGCTTGACTCTCACCGAGATCGGCTGCTCGTCCAGCGTGGTGGTGGTCTGAGGTGTTCTCATCATGGGCTCCGTTGTGGTGGTGAGGATCGTTGAGTCCACGCTCGCCGACCCCGGCAGCGGGCACATCGGACCGGAGGCCGGAGTCGCGGGCCGATGGAACGGTCTTCCTCTCGTACTTTCGGTCGGTACGCAGCGGCTCGCCGATCCCTAGGCTGGTGCCGTGATACCTGTCCGGCGCTCCATCTGGCACGAGCCGCGGCCCGCAGACGCCCCACCCATCGGTCGTCTCGACCGGCTGCTGGTGGGTGCGTTCGCGGTCGCGGTCGTGGTCGAGGGCATCGTTCGGCCGGACGTGGCCTGGCGACCCCTGGTGACGGTGCTGGCTCTGACCCTGGTGCCCGCCCTGCTCGGGCGGCGGGGCCGGCCGCTGGTGGCCGTCCTGATCGGGTGGGGCGTCGCCGGGCTGCTCTCGGTCCTCCAACCGGCTGCGCGCGCCGGCGACCTCGGCCTCTACTCCATGATGGCCGTCCTGATCCTGCTCTACTCCCTGGTGCGGTGGGGCTCGGGACGGGAGATCGTCGTGGGGACGGCGTTCGTGACGGTCGTCGTCGCGCTGGGCATGTACGTCTCCTCCGCGGGCTGGGCCGACCTCTTCGGCGGCGTCGTCCTCCTGCTGTTGGTCGTCGCCCTCGCGGCGGTGTTCCGCTACCGCGCGGCTCTCTGGCAACGCCAGCAGCGCGAGATCCGCACTCAGGAGCGGGTGGCGCTGGCGCGCGAGCTGCACGACACCGTGGCTCACCATGTCTCGGCGATCGCGGTGCAGGCGCAGGCCGGTGGCGTTGTCGCCGGCATCCAGCCGGAGAAGGCCGTCGAGGTCCTGGCCGCGATCGAGTCCGAGGCGTCGCGAACCCTGGCGGAGATGAGATCCATGGTGCGGGTGCTGCGTGAGGAGGAGGCCGTCGCCTTCTCACCGCAGCTGGGTGTCGCGGACCTGTCAGCGCTCGCGCACGCCGAGGCGAAGCCCGTCGTCGAGGTCTCGCTGGTCGGGTCGTTGACCCGGCTGGCGCGACCGGTGGACGCCGCGCTCTACCGGCTCGCGCAGGAGTCGCTGACCAACGCGGTACGGCATGCCCGGGGCGCGACCCGCGTCGGGATCGACGTACGCCGCGAGGGCGACGTCGTCAGGCTGCGCGTCAGCGACGATGGACAGACCGAGCCGGAGCCGGTCCCGGAGCCCGGGTTCGGCCTGCTGGGCATGACCGAACGCGCCCAGCTCCTCGGCGGATCGCTCTCCGCGGGGCCGGGGCCCGAGGGTGGCTGGGTGGTCGAGGCCGTGCTGCCGGCCGAGGTGCGGGCATGACCATCCGTGTAGTCGTGGCCGACGACCAGGACCTGGTCCGGACCGGGCTGGTGATGATCCTCGGTGCCCAACCCGACCTCGAGGTCGTGGGGGAGGCGGCAGACGGGCTCGCAGCGCTCGACCTGGCGACCCGGCTGCGTCCCGACGTCCTCCTCGTCGACATCCGGATGCCCGGGCTCGACGGCGTCGAGGTGACGCGGCGCCTGGCCGGGCCGGACGTGAGGGACCCGATGGCTGTCGTGGTGATCACGACCTTCGACCTCGACGAGTACGTCCTGGGCGCCCTGCGCGCAGGCGCCCGCGGCTTCCTGCTCAAGGACGCCGGGCCGGAGCTCCTCGTGCAGGCCATCCATGCGGCGGCCGACGGGGACGCGCTGATCGCCCCCAACGTCACCCGCCGGCTGCTGGCGACCTTCGCCGGCCAAGCGCCGATGGCACCGGCCCAGCCCATCGACCCGCTCACCGAGCGCGAGGAGGAGGTGCTCGCCTTGGTGGCACGGGGCCGGACCAACGCCGAGATCGCCACCGAGCTCTTCGTCGGCCTGAGCACGGTCAAGACCCACGTCGCCTCGCTGATGACCAAGCTCGGCACCCGCAACCGCGTCGAGATCGCGATGTGGGCGTACGCCCACCAGCAACCGCCGCGACGCTGAGGCCCGTGGGCAGGAGTGGACTCAGTGCAGGTGCTGCTGCCAGTCCTCGGGGACACGGTCTGCCGGAGCCGGTGAGGGTTGAGACTCCGGTCGACTGGTGGGGCCCGCCAGAACGACCCCGCGAGCGGCCTCCTGGTTCTCGAAGTCCCAGAACCACTCCTCGCCGGGCTCGAAGCTCTGCATGTAACGGTGGCCGGTTTCGCGGTAGTGGTGGCTCGCGTGCTGCCCCGGCGAGCTGTCGCAGCAGCCCACGTGCCCACACTCGGCACATCTGCGAAGGTGCAACCACCACCCGGCTTCGCTCGCAAGGCACTCCGCACACCCGGTGCCGGACGGTCGAACAGTGGCATTGACTCCCTGTAGGCCGGTCATGTCGACCAGATTACTCACCACCGCGGCCCGGTTCGCGCCTATTCAGCCCCAAATTGTGGTTGCGCTCTGACCACGGCTGGCTACAGTCACGATGGATCGGCTCGATGGCGAAGGAGCGTGGTGGTCGACCGCACTGCGTCCGACCTACAGGTCGGCCTTCTCGGGTCCTTCGAGGTCACCGTCGCGGGCCGACCGGTTCTGCTTCCCCGTGGTCGTGGCCGTGCGCTGCTTGCAGTCCTTGCGATCGATCCCGGTATGCCGGTGACCGTCGAGACGCTCGCTCAGCGGGTCTGGGGTGCTCAGCCGCCGCAGCACGTGCGCGCCTCGGTCCACACGGTCGTACGCCGCCTGCGCAGCCGGCTGCCACCTGAGTCGATCGGTTTCAGCGCGGGCGGCTACGTGCTGAAGGTGACTGCGGAGCAGGTCGACGTGGCCAGGTTCCGTAGGTTGGCGGAGGCCGAACCCAGCGATCCTTCGTGTGCGGAGAAGCTGTGGTCCGCGGTCCGGCTCTGGCGAGGCGTCGCCTTCACAGGCGTCGACTCCGACGACCTCTACGCCGCCGAGGTACCGGCTCTGGCCGACCGCTACCTGTCCGCCCTGGAACGGGTCGCTGACCTGTCCGTGGTCGGAACTCCGTTCCCCGATCCGATCGAGATCACCGAGCTGACTCAGCGGATCCGTGCCGCTCTCGAGCACCACCCACTGCGAGAGTCGCTCTGGGTCAGGCATCTGAGGTTGCTGGATCTGACCGGCCGCCGGGCGGAGGCACTGGCTGCGTACGAGGACGTACGCCGCTCGCTCGCCGACGAGCTCGGGATCGGCCCGGGGGCGGAGCTGAGCGCGGTCTTCACCGATCTGCTCGGCGAGCCCGAGGACCCCGCGGCCGCCGGCCCCCGCTCCGGGGCGGCGACCAGGCCGGTCCCACCGTCGGCACCCTCGACCTTCGTGGGCCGCACCGATGCGCTGGCGGGTATCGACGAGCTGATCGCCTCCGGGGAGCAGGCGCCGGTCGTCGTGGTCTCGGGCGCCGCAGGGGTCGGCAAGACCGCGTTGGTGCTGCACTGGGCGCATCTGCATTTCGACAAGTTCCCCGACGGCGTCGTCTACATCGACCTCCGCGGCTTCGATCCCAACCGTCGGCCGATGGCGCTCGGCGAGGCGCTGCGGCTGGTGCTGGCCGAGCTCGGCGTCGATGCCCAGCAGGTGCCCAGCGACGTGCACCGCCAGCTCACGCTCTACCGCTCGACGATCGCCGAGCGGCGCCTGCTCGTGGTGCTCGACAACGCGCGTGACGCCGATCAGGTCCGACCGCTGCTTCCGCCACGTACTGCCGCGGCTCTGGTGACCAGTCGGGACCAGCTCTTCGGCGTGGTCTCCCGGGAGGGTGCCTCGACGGTGCGGCTGGGCCCGCTGAGCGGTGATGAGGCTCGTGATCTGCTCAGACGCCGGCTGGGCGCGCGCCGGGTCGGGGCCGAGGACGGTGCGGTCGCTGAGATCGTCGAGGCCTGCGACCGACTGCCGATGGCACTGAGTCTGGTCGCCGCCAGAGCGGCCACCAACCCGGCCTTCCGGCTCTCCGAACTGGCCGACGAGCTGCGGCCCGAGAGCGGCCGTCTCGACAATCTGAGCGGGCCGGATGAGCACAGCAGCGTACGCGCGGCCATCCGCTCCTCCTATCTCGCGCTGGGGCCCGAGGATGCCCGTGTCTTCCGGTTGCTCGGCCTGCACCGGGTGGCGGAGATCTCGCTCGCGGCGACGGCCAGCCTCGCCGGTGTGACGCTGACCGAGGCGAGCTCGACGATGGCCCGGCTGGCGGCGGCCAGCCTGGTCGAGGAGCGTCGGCCGCAGCGCTATGTCCAGCACGACCTGGTCCGATTGCTCGCCGTGGACCTGCTCCGCGCCTCGGAGTCGCCGGAGGCGAAGCGGCGCGCGGCGCTCGGGCTGCTCGGGCACTACCTGGCCACGGCTCGCGAGGCGTCGATGCTGATGGACCCGCAGCAATACCCGATCTCGCTGCTGCCGATGGTCGACCAGGTGGTCCTCGACCGGGTCACCAGCTATGACGAGGCACTGGCCTGGTTCACCGCGATGCACGAGAGCCTGCTGGAGGTCGCCTGGGTCGCCCTGACGACGGGGTATCCGGCGTACGGCTGGCGGCTGGTGTGGTGCCTGGTCGACTACGCCGACCGACGAGCGGCCCTGTGGTGGCCATGGGTGAATCTCGCCGAGCACGCGGTCGTCGTCCTGACCGCCGAGGGCGACCGCGCTGGGGTGGCTCAGTGTCACCGGCTCGCAGGTCAGGCACTCGCGCGACTGGGGGAGTACGACCGCGCCCACGAGCACTTCGCTCTCGCCTCCGAGGGCTTCGAGCGGATCGGCGACGACGTCGGTCGGTCGTACGTGCTGCGCAACGACACCTGGACCTGTGCCCGGGAAGGCCGGTTCGCCGAGGCGGTGACCAGGATGGAGAAGCTCCTGGAGCTGTTCACCGGCACCGGCGACGAGGCCGGCCTGGGCCGCGCGATGAACTCCATGGGCTGGTATCTCGTTCACCTCGGCGACCTCGACCGGGCACTCGCCACCTGCCTGGACGCGCTCGAGCACGCGCAGGCCAGTGGCGACCTCCCGGGCGAGGCCGACACCTGGGACAGCCTCGCGCTGGCCTACCAGCGGCTCGGCCGGCTCGAGAACGCGCTCGCGGCGGCCGAGCGGGCAGCGGAACAGTACGAGGCCCTCGGCGACCATGTCAGCGCTGCCCGCAGCGGTCTGCAAGCAGGCGACCTGTCCGAGGACCTCGGCGACCGCTCGCGCGCCCGCGGCGCCTGGCAGCAGGCCATCGCCGTCGTCGGCAACGCCGACCTCGAGATCAGAGCCACCCTCACGCAGCGACTCGACGAGACCGGCGGATAAGACCGTCGTGGCGAGGTCACCGGGCCATCCAGCAGTGCGGCACCTGGCGCACTCGGGTGGCTCGCTCCTGGCGCTCGCTCACCTGGTCACTCCAGGGCACTGATCGCGAAGGCCACCGCGAAGCCCACCGTCGTCACGAGACCGACCACCTTGCCACCGTGCTCGAACGCCTCCGGCATCATCGTGTCCGCCAGCATGGTCAGGATCGCCCCCGCCGCGAAGGCGAGCACGAAGGCGACCGCCGTGTCGGATGCGTCGGCGAACGCGGTCGCGCCCACCTGCGCGGCGATGCCGCTGACCACGGTGACGAGCACCCAGAGCCCCATCACCTGAGCGCGCGACCAGCCTGCCTGCGACAGGCCGACGGTGGCGGCGATCGCCTCGGGCAGGTTGGACAGGAAGACGGCGGCGAGCAGCGCGAGGCTCACCGTGCCTTCCGAGAGTACGGTGAGCCCGAGCGTCATCGACTCCGGGATCCCATCGAGCACGATGCCCAGCACGATCGCGAGGCCGACACCGGTGGCCTGCATCCCCGAGGTGCTCTTACGGCCGTCGCCCCCGAGTCGATCGATCAACCAGTCGCCCCCGAAGAACGTCAACGAGCCGGCAAGCAGCCCGATCGCGAGCGCGCCCGTGCCGTGTGCTGTCTCGAAGGCCACCTCGACGAGCTCGTAGGCGATGGCGCTCATCAACACCCCGGCACCGAAGGCCATGATGATCCCGACTGCCCGCCGGGGCAGTGTGACCACGTAGGCGAGCCCGCCGCCCAAGATCAGCGAGGAGCTGGCGACAAGTCCCCAGATGAGCGCACCGGTCAAAGCACACCCCGCTCGACGCCGGTCATGAGGTCCAGTATGGCTGACCTACTGCTCGGTCGGCGCGTGCGCCGACCCTGTGTCCTGACGGAGTGGCTCTATTCGGCTGACAGCCCTACGACGGCCTTGTGAGTGACGTCGGGGAGGGGCCTGGGCTCACACCACGCGTACGCGGGTCTTGACCTTCGTGAAGTCCCAGACCTCGGCCGCCATCGTGGCGCTGAGGCGGATGCAGCCGTCGGAGGTCTTCTCGTCGGTGCCGAGATACCAGTTCGGGTGGATCTGACGACCCGTCCGCATGCTCACCGGCACCCGGTGGAAGGCAACGCCGCAGGGCGCGAACCGGACGAAGTGGTAGAGCCACTGCGTGCCGCTGTAGTTCGTACGCGGGTTGCCGCGTGCCGGTCGGCCGCAGTAGGAGCCGGTTCTGTACCACTGCTTGTCCAGCCATTCCGCGTCGATCATCCCGCCCTGCGCGCGGATGGACCCGTCGGCGCGCACCAACCAGACCCAGTCCTGACGCTGGCTGATCACGATGCGGCGTCCGGTCCCCGTGCTCGCCGGCACCGGCCGTACGTCACACTGCTTCGCCGTCGCCGACATCAGCCGTGTCCGCGTGGTGGTCGTGAAGCGACCGCTCGGGCTCAGGCGGTGGCGGGTCTGGAAGCGTACGACGGCCGTGCGGGTGTGGTCGTCCACGCGCCCGTCGACGCGGCCGACGTTGCAGCCGAGGCCGGCCAGCCGGGTCTCCCACCGCTTGATCGTCGTGGCGGTGGCGGCGTTGCCGGGGCTGACCATGACGACAGCCGCCGCTACTGCGACAGCGGCGACGAGGGGGAGAACGAGGACGAGGGTGGAGCGGCGTGCCCGAGATGCGCCGGCCAGGGTCGCGAAGATTGGCACCGGCCGAGGCTATGCGACCCCCGCGCTCCGGGCAGGCGATGTTGCCCGGTTGTTGACCAGATGACGCGGACACGGGTGGAGCGGCCGTCGGTTGCGGTGCCGGGCAGAGGGCGCTAGCGCGCGGTGCTCTCGTCGAGGTCGACGCGGGTGGAGAACTGGCGACGATACTGCCCTGGGGTGACCTTGTAGACCCGGGCGAAAGCGCGGTGCAGGGATGCGACGGAGCCGAATCCAGCCTGCGTCGCGACCGTAGCGATCGGGGCGTCGGTGTGCAGGAGCTGGTCGACGGCGGCCTGGACCCGCATACGTTCCACGAGGGCGGCCGGCGTGGTGTCGAGCTCGTCGCGGAGCAGGCGGGACAGGTGACGAGGGCTGACGTTGATGCGCATGGCGAGCGCGTCGACGGACAGGTCACCACGGAGGTGCTCGGGAATCCAGGCGAGCAGCTGCGCTATGCGCTCGGAGGTCGACCGCCTGGGTCCGAGCAGTGCGCTGAACTGGTGCTGGCCGCCCGTGCGTCGCAGGTGGACCACGAGCCATTGTGCGACAAGCCGCGCGACCGCTTCGCCGTTGTCGGCGGCGACGAGTGCGAGAGCGAGATCGATACCGGCGGAGACGCCGGCTGACGTCCACACCGGCCCGTCGTTGACGAAGATGGCATCGGAAGCGACCGTGATGTCGGGATGCTCGGCGGCGAGCAGGTCGGCGGTCGACCAGTGTGTGGTGGCCGACCGTCCGGCGAGCAGTCCGGCGGCGGCGAGCGTGTGCGCGCCGGTGCAGACGGATACGACGCGACCGGGCATCGGCGCACCGGAGCGCAGCCATTCGACGAGCTTCTGGTCGACCAGTGGCCCTCGGCCGTCATCGCGGAGGCCGCCGGGAACCACCAGCGTGTGGGTGTCGGCCCCGAGCTGACCCCAGCCGCGCTCAGCGATGAGCGGCACACCGCTCGACGTTCGCACCGGCCCGGGCTCGGCGGCAACGATCACCACGTCGTAATCGACGGCTTCCGTTGTTCGTGACGCGGTGCTGAATACCTGGACGGGCCCTGCCACATCGAGCATCTCGACCCCGTCGAAGACGGCGATCGCCACGACGCGCTTCCCAGCGCTGCGTCGGTCACTCACCTGCAGCGGCCTTTCGTTGCTGGCCGGCGAGGACCGGCCGGCATGTCCGAATCTGAGATAGGAAGGTCATTGCAGACATCGTACGGCTGGGTGACGATCGGTTCTCCACCCTGAGGAAGGAACGCGATGTCACCTACCACCCCTGATACTCCGACGGCACAGGCTGCTGCAGCGCTCGCCCGTGACGCAGCGCCGGCATTTCTGGTGAACCACAGCTACCGGACCTACCTGTTCGGGGCCGCCCTCGTCAAGAAGGACGTCGACCACGAAGCGGGATTCGTCGCAGCGATGATCCACGACCTCGGCCTGACCGACGCCCACCGCGGAGACGCGGACTTCGGAGAGGTCGGCGCCGAGCTCGCCGCGAGGTTCCTGGGGGAGCGCGGATGGGATCGGGAGCACATCAAGCTGGTGGAGCGGGCGATCCTCCGGCACACCAGGCTCATCCCTGACGGCAGCCCCACTGCGCGGGTCGTGCAGCTGGGCGCCCAGATCGATGTAGCCGGCCGCGGCATGAAGAAGCTCGACGAGCAAGCGCTCACCGGCATTCTGCGGGCCTACCCACGGCTGGACTTCGCCCGCCAGATGCGTGCCGCCTACCTGGATGAGGCTCAGCGTCAGCCCAAGGGATCATTCGCCAAGCTCGAACGAAGCGTCCGCCTCTCTGAGCGCTTCACCAACAACCCGATCGACCGCGTCGCCTGAGCTGCCTCGTCCGGGGCTGCGCCGTCGGCGTCGTTCTCAGATGTCGCCTCAAGCGAAGGGCCAAAGCACTCATCCAGCCCGACGGCATGCCGAGGGGTTCTGACGCAGCCCCACGTTGTCCCTCACGATCCTGCGGTCGACCCAGGTGTTGCGGGCAACCGAGAAGTTGCCGGCGTAGGAGTTCCTGACCACTCGCATGGACCGCACGTCATTGCGGACGACGCGGAGGTTGTTGCACGCCTTGTTGTCCCGGACCATCAAGGTGCCCCGGTTGTTGCGTACCACCAGATTGTTGGCGATCGACATCTCGCAGATCGCCACGTTGCGGGAGTTACGGACCATGAGGTTTCGCCCGGCCACAGGGTCCACGCGGCACCCCGCGGCCCCGATGGTGACGCGCTGGACGACATTGCGGACGTGGATGTTCCGGCCGATGTGCGTGTCGGTGATGCTGACCACCGTCGGTGCACCCGTGGTGCGAACATTGCCGGTGATCCTGGAATCGGTGATCACGCAGCGGGCGTCGTCCGGGATGACTACGTGCCGGAACGTGCGGTGGTGGTAGCTGCCGTTGCAGACGAGGTCGGGCGGCAGTGCCTGCGCGCTGAGGACCGGCCCCAACACGGGCGTGAGCGCGCCGATGAGAAAGAAGACGACGAGCTGCTTCATGTGAACCCTCCGAGTCCGGGCGATGTGTGTCTTCAAGACGCGCCAACGAGAACATGTGTTGCGCTGGCTCGCCCATATTCGAGCTAGCCGATGGGTACTTCTCGCTGTGGCGGCTACGCGGCGCGCGAGGCGCTCGACGAACAACGCGACTGAGCCCCTCTCCCGATGAAACGGAAGAGGGGCTCAGGTCGGGTCAGAGCTCTGTGGCCTAGATGTCGTAGTAGAGCTCGAACTCGTGCGGGTGCGGGCGCACCTGGATCGGGAGGATCTCGTCGTTGGTCTTGTAGTCGATCCAGGTCTCGATCAGGTCGGGGGTGAAGACGTCGCCCACGGTGAGGAAGTCGTGGTCGTTCTCCAGGGCCGACAGGACGGCGCCGAGGGAGGTCGGCACCTGGTTGATCTCGGCCATCTCGTCCGGCGGAAGCTCGTAGATGTCCTTGTCGATCGGAGCCGGCGGCTCGATCTTGTTCTGGATACCGTCGATGCCGGCCAGGAGCAGGGCCGAGAAGGCGAGGTACGGGTTCGAGGACGGGTCCGGGAACCGGGTCTCGACGCGCTTGGCCTTCGGGTTGGTGCCGGTGATCGGGATGCGGACCGCGGCGGAGCGGTTGCGCGAGGAGTAGACCAGCGAGATCGGAGCCTCGAAGCCCGGCACCAGGCGGTGGTAGGAGTTCACGGTCGGGTTGGTGAACGCGAGCACCGCGGGGGCGTGCTTGAGGACGCCGCCGATGTACCAGCGGGCCATGTCGGAGAGGCCGCCGTAGCCGGTCTCGTCGTAGAACAGCGGCTCGCCGGCGTTCCAGATCGACTGGTGGACGTGCATGCCCGAGCCGTTGTCACCGAAGACGGGCTTCGGCATGAAGGTGACTGTCTTGCCGGCCTCCCAGGCGGTGTTCTTGACGATGTACTTGAACTTCATGACATCGTCGGCAGCCTTGAGCAGCGTGTCGAACTTGTAGTTGATCTCGGCCTGGCCGGCGGTGCCGACCTCGTGGTGGGCGCGCTCGACGAGCAGGCCCGACGCCTCGAGGTTCTTGACCATCGTGTCGCGCAGGTCGGCGAAGTGGTCGGTGGGGGAGACCGGGAAGTAGCCGCCCTTGTAGCGCGTCTTGTAGCCCAGGTTGTTCGAGCCGTCGGGGTTCTTGTCGGCGCCCGAGTTCCACCAGGCCTCGACGGAGTCGATCTTGTAGAACGACTCGCCCTCGGAGGTGTTGTAGGCGACCTTGTCGAAGATGAAGAACTCGGCCTCGGGGGCGAAGAAGGCGGTGTCGCCGATGCCGGTCGAGGCGAGGTACGCCAGGGCCTTGCGCGCGATGTTGCGCGGGTCGCGAGAGTAGGCCTCCCCGGTGATCGGGTCGTGCACGAAGTACATCAGCGCGAGGGTCTTCGCGGTGCGGAACGGGTCGATGTACGCAGTCGTGACGTCCGGGTAGAGCGCCATGTCGGACTCGTGGATCGTCTGGAAACCACGGATCGACGAACCGTCGAAGGCCATCGGCTCCAGGTTGAACGACGACACCGGCACCGTGAAGTGCTGCTGGACGCCAGGCAGGTCGACGAAACGGATGTCGACGAACTCGACCCCCTCGTCAGAGATGAACTTCAAGAGCTCGTCGTCAGTGCTGAACATCAATCCTCCTTGGCTCACCCGGTCGGGCAGAGCCAGATAGGTCTCTCGCGATCGAGGCCGGACCCTCATGGATCCGACCGTGCCACGCAAATTACGAAGGGACGGTTGCACAGGAGTGTCGCAAATGTTTCAGGCGTGTAACAGGTTGTGTGATTTGATCGGCAACCATCCCGGATCTCACTCCTCAAGACGTCGCCGCCTAGGCTTACCGACGTGACCAGTTCCGCCACTCCTGCGACGCCCACTCTGCCCTATGACACCGCGAGCTGGGGCAGGCGCGTCCTGGCGCTCTTCATCGACTGGCTCGCGTCGTCGCTGGTGGCGTCGGTCTTCCTCGGCGTACGGGCGCTGCCGTTCGGGTCGCTCCTCGCCGGTGTCGACCCACGGCCGACCGACAACCTGTGGATCCTGGTCGTCTTCATCGTGCAGACGGCGGTCTTCACGACGCTCGGTGGAGGCTCCTTCGGCAAGCTCGTCACGCGACTGCGTACGGTGCGGGTGTCTCCGGGGGAGCCGGACGTGCGCCCGCTCGATCCGCTGCGGAGCATCGCCCGTCAGATCCTGGTCGTCCTCGTCGTTCCGCCGCTCGTCTTCCGCCCCGACAGGCGCGGGCTGCACGACCTGGCGGCCGGCACCGCGACCGTCACGCTTCAGACCTATCGACACGTGTTTCGCCGGGTGGGTTGATAGGCGTCCAGGGGTAGGTTGGACCGGTCAGCCGCAAGCAGCGGCAAACACGAAGGGAAGCTCAATGACGCTCAACCGTACTCTCGGGCCGCGTGGCCTCTGGCGCCGTGCTGCTGTGGCAGGCGTGCTGGCCGTATCGCTCTCGGGCCTGGTGGCCTGCGGCGGCGGTGGTGGGGCCGGCGGCGCCAGCGAGGGTGACTCGGTCTCGGCCGAGGAGATGACCGAGGTGATGAAGAAGGCGACCGACATCGACACCGCCCACTTCACCACGAAGATGGAGGCGAAGGCGTCGGGTCAGACGGTCTCGATGACCGGCGAGGGCGACATCCAGAAGGAGCCGCCGGCGCAGCACTCCACCATGAAGATGAGTGGCGGCTCGATGAACATGGATCTGGAGACGATCCTTGTCGACGAGAAGATCTACATCAAGGGCATGATGGGCGACTCGTGGATGACCGCGAGCGCCGATGATCTCGCCAAGATGGGCGGCACCAGCCTGGAGTCGATGAGCAACCCGCTCGCGTTCTTCGAAGGCATGGAGGAGTCGATCAAGTCCTCCAAGTTCGAGGGCGAGGAGACGGTCGACGGCGTCGACACCAAGCACTACAGCTTCACCGTGGACTCCGCCGGGCTCGCCAAGAGCCTCGGCTCCGACAGCACCAGCGGCCTGCCCGAGACGATCGACCAGGACATCTGGGTCGACGGCGACGGCCTGCTCCGCAAGGCCGAGGTCGGCATGGGCGACATGGGCACCGTCGAGATGGTGCTCTCCAAGCACGGCGAGGACGTGACCATCGAGGCGCCGCCGGCGGACCAGGTCACCGACATGCCGAGCATGGCCGGCTGACAGCCAGTTCGTACGCAGCAGGGCCGGTCCCCGAACGGGGACCGGCCCTGCATCGTTCGTGGCACTGTGGTCGCATGACTCTCGACGCCGAAAGCACCCGCCAGATCGAGGCCAACCGAGCCAACTGGGACGCCCGGACACCCGTCCACGTCGCCAGCGCGTTCTACGGCATCGACGGGTCCCGGCCGGCCGAGTCGTGGTTCGCCGACTACGAGTGGACCGACCTCGGCGACCTCGTCGGCCGCGAGGTCGTGCATCTGCAGTGTCATCTCGGCACCGAGACCGTGGCGTTCGCGCAGCGGGGTGCGGTGACGTACGGACTGGACATCTCGGCCGAGGCGGTGGCCGCAGCGCGCCGGATCGCCGCCGAGCGCGGGCTGGCCGTCGACTACCACGAGGCCGACGTCCACGACGCCGTCGAGGTCCTGGGCGCCGGCCGGTTCGACGTCGTCTACACCGGCAAGGGCGCGGTCTGCTACCTACCCGACATCGACCTGTGGGCGCGGGTCGTCCACGATCTGCTCAAGCCCGGCGGGTTTGTCTACCTGGCCGAGTTCCATCCGCTCCTGGACGCTCTGGGCGAGGTGCCGGAGCCGGGGCTGGAGGACTCCCTCGAGCTGCGCCACGACTACCTCTCGGGCCGGGGCGCGATCACCAAGGACTCGACCCACACCTACACCGACGGCCCGGCGCTGAGCAGGGCCACGACGGCGTACGAATGGCGCCACGGGGTCGGCGAGGTCGTCACCGCCCTCGCCGGCGCGGGCCTGCGGATCGAGGTCGTCCGCGAGGATGCGCGGCTGCCGTGGCCCCGCTTCCCGTCGATGGTGGCGGGGGAGGACGGATGGTTCAGGCTGCCCGAGCAGGCGCCCCGGATCCCGTTGCTCTACGCGATCCGGGCACGCCGTTCGGGGTGAGGTGCTGGCCGGACAACGGTTCAGACACTCAGCGAGAACATCAGACGGTGGTGTGCGACCATTCGGCCCTCTCAGCCGGGACTCGCCGGTTCGTCAGAAAGGTCCGTAGGTGAACCCCTCATGCTGGTCGGTGCGCAAGCTGACGATGCTTGTGCTCGTACCTTCCTACGCTGCATTCCTGACAGGATGCGGCCAGGGAACCACGAACCCGGTCGTCGACATGGCCGCGTCTCCGTACGCTGTGCCGAGCCCGGGGGCCGAGGTTTCTGGTGATGTCATCACCGCCTCGCTGGACCGGATCGAGTCGACCCACATGGAGCTTTCGATGACGGCCGGCACGACGTCAGACATGGTCAAGATCGATGTCGAGGCTGACAGCAGAACCGGATCTCGCACTTCCTCGCAAGCAGCGTGGAGCATCGCCGGCCACGGCATCGGTGCAAAGACGATCGAAGTCAGGCTCCCCGGTCGTGGTGATGCCTACCTCAATCTGGCCGATTACGGAAGCGAGGGGACGTGGGTCAGGTCTGCCGACGTCGAGGGGCTCGGGTTGCGTGACGGGTTCGTCTACCCGTTGGGCCTGGTGGAGGACATTGCAGAGGGTGTCGAGAGCGCCGTCTACGAGGACGACGATCCGTGGAAAGCTGCTCCCGTCGGTCCCAGGTATCGAGTGAAGCTCCCTAGTAGCGCACTGGGTGAGTCGTTCGTTGGTGTCGCTGAGATGGGGAAGGCTGAGCTGCCGGAGTTCCTGGAAGTGTACTTCTGGACGGACGACGAGGGTCGGCCTGTCACTCTGGTATTCGATCCGGACGACGAGAATGCGAAGTTCTCCATGCGCATCGACTTCAGTGAGCATGACAAGGACTTCGTGGTCGAAACGCCGCCGGCCGGAGCTGTCGAAGACCAAGGGACCGGGAAGAGCTGACCGGTCTACCGAGGTCAGAGATAGTTCAGGGCGTTCCAGCC
>NZ_JBHVGB010000034.1:0-41189 GCF_042801335.1 Nocardioides sp. NPDC057577
GTGTTGGGTGGATCAGGCGCCGGCGGCAGCCTTGAGGGCGTCGGCGCGGTCGGTGCGCTCCCAGGTGAACTCGGGGAGCTCGCGGCCGAAGTGACCGTACGCAGCGGTCTTGGCGTAGATCGGGCGGAGCAGGTCGAGGTCACGCAGGATCGCGGCCGGGCGGAGGTCGAAGACCTCCAGGACGGCCTTCTGGATGTTGGCCTCGGGCACGGTGTGGGTGCCGAAGGTCTCCACGAAGACGCCGACGGGCTGGGCCTTGCCGATGGCATAGGCGACCTGCACCTCGGCGCGACGGGCCAGGCCCGCGGCGACGATGTTCTTGGCCACCCAGCGCATGGCGTACGCAGCCGACCGGTCGACCTTCGACGGGTCCTTGCCCGAGAAGGCGCCGCCGCCGTGGCGGGCCATGCCGCCGTAGGTGTCGACGATGATCTTGCGGCCGGTCAGGCCCGCATCACCCATCGGGCCACCGACGACGAAGCGGCCGGTCGGGTTGATGTGCAGCTTGTAGCCGTCGAAGGGAACCGACGACTTGAACTGCTCGAGCACCGGCTCGATGACGTACTTCTTGATGTCGGCGTGGAGCTGCTCCTGGGTGGTCTCCTCGGAGTGCTGCGTGGAGAGGACGACGGTGTCCACGCGGACGGCGCGGCCCTCGTCGTCGTACTCGATGGTGACCTGGGTCTTGCCGTCGGGACGCAGGTAGTCCAGCGTGCCGTCCTTGCGGACCGCCGTGAGTCGCTCCGCGAACGTCTGCGCCATCTTGATGGGCAGCGGGAACAGCTCGGGCGTGTCGTCGCAGGCGTAGCCGAACATCAGGCCCTGGTCGCCGGCACCCTGCAGGTCGAGCTCGTCGACCGAGCTCTCCAGGCGGTGCTCCTCGGCGGTGTCGACGCCCTGGGCGATGTCCTGGCTCTGGGCGCCGATGGCGACCTGGACACCGCAGGAGTGACCGTCGAAGCCCTTGAGGGAGGAGTCGTAGCCGATCTCGAGGATCTTCTGGCGCACGAGCTGGGCGACCGGCGCGTAGGCGTCGGTGGTCACCTCGCCGGCGACAACGACCAGGCCGGTGGTGAGCAGGGTCTCGACAGCCACCCGGCTCTTGGGGTCGTGCTCGAGCAGGTAGTCGAGCACCGTGTCGCTGATCTGGTCGGCGATCTTGTCCGGGTGCCCCTCGGTCACCGACTCCGACGTGAAGAGACGTCCGGTCACGTGTAGCTCCGTTTCACAGGTTCATGTGGGTAGTTCAAGCAGATAAACGTCAATCGTTCTGGTCGACAAACATAGACCCCGAACCCCAGGACCACAGGGGTGGTCCTCATCGTGGCGCACGGCGTGTCGTTCAGTTTGTATGTTGTTCATCGAGGCGTAAGGAGATCTGGTCCCAGATCACCTCTGCGAGGGCTGACTTCGCCCCTTCGGCCACGTCGACGTGTCCTCCGTCGGCGCCCAGGATGACCGCTTTGTTGACCTCGCTGCCGAAGACCGCGCCGCCGCTGACGTCGTTGACGACAAGCAGGTCGCAGCCCTTCCGCTTCAGCTTGGCCGTGGCGAGCTCGAGCACCGATCCGGTCGCGTCGCCGGTCTCGGCCGCGAACCCCACGACGACCTGACCGGGCTTGGTCCGGTGGTGGGAGATCTCGGCCAGGATGTCGGGGTTCTGCATCAGCTCGATCGTCGGCGCCGACCCGTCGGCGGCCTTCTTGATCTTGGACTCGCTCATCCCGGTGGGCCGGAAGTCGGCAGGGGCGGCGGCCATGACGACCGCGTCCGCACCGGTGGCCGCGGAGACCACGGCGTCGCGCAGCTCGGCGGTCGTGCCGACACGTACGACCTTCAGGCCGGCCGGGTCGGGCAGGGTCACGTTGGCGGCGACCAGGGTCACCTCGGCACCCCGGGCGGCCGCGGCACGGGCGATCGCATAGCCCTGGAGCCCGGAGGAGCGGTTGCCGAGGTAGCGGACCGGGTCCAGGTATTCCCGGGTGCCGCCGGCCGAGACGACGACGCGGCGACCGACGAGGTCGGCGCGCCCGCCATGGGCGAGGACGGCACGGGAGAGCTCGAAGATCTCGGCCGGCTCGGGCAGGCGACCCTTGCCGGTGTCCTTGCCGGTCAGCCGGCCCTCGGCGGGCTCGATGACGATGTTGCCGCGTTCACGCAGGGTGGCGACGTTGGCCTGGGTCGCCGGGTGCTCCCACATCTCGGTGTGCATCGCCGGGGCGAACACGACCGGGCAGCGCGCGGTGAGCAGTACGTTGCTGAGCAGATCGTCCGCGAGGCCGTGGGCCGCGCGGGCGAGCGTGTTGGCGGTCGCGGGCGCGACCACGACGAGGTCGGCCTGCTGCCCGATGCGTACGTGCGGGACCTCGGTGATGTTCTCGAAGACGCCGGTGGCGACCTCCTTGCCCGACAGCGCCGCCCAGGTGGGCGCGCCGACGAACTCGAGGGCGGCGGCCGTGGGGACCACGGTCACGTCATGGCCGGACTCGGTGAACCGGCGTAGCAGCTCGGCCGCCTTGTAGGCGGCGATGCCGCCGGCGACCCCTAGGACCACGCGCGGCCGCTCCCCCTCGGGGGGAGCGGCCGGAGTGGTGCTGTTGGTGGACAGCGGAAGACCTGGACGATCAGGCGTCGGCGGCAGGCGCCTCGGCGGCGGCCTGAGCCGCGGCCTGGGCGGCCAGCTCGGCCGGGTCGATGTCCTCGCAGGTCAGCAGGTCCTCGTTGATCTCGCGCAGCGCGATCGAGAGGGGCTTCTCCTGAACGTGGGTGTCGACCAGGGGGCCGACGTACTCCAGGAGGCCTTCGCCGAGCTGGGAGTAGTAGGCGTTGATCTGGCGAGCCCGCTGGGCGCTGTAGAGAACCAGCTTGTACTTGCTGTCGGTCTTCGTCAGCAGGTCGTCGATCGAGGGGTTGGTCACGCCCTGGGCGTCGATCTGAGGGGCAGCCACGTGAGCCTCACTTGTCGGCTTGGTCGGATTTCTTGCTCGGAAGCCCGAGCGTCATCAAGGTTACCAACTCATCGGCTGCCTGATGAACTTCGTGGTTCACGATCGTGACGTCGAACTCCTTCTCCGCCGCCAGCTCGACCCGCGCGGTCTCCAGGCGGCGCTCCCGCTCGGCCTCGGTCTCGGTGCCTCGACCGACCAGTCGGCGTACGAGCTCGTCCCAGCTCGGCGGGGCCAGGAAGACGAAGATCGCCTCGGGCATGGTCTCGCGCACGAGCCGGGCGCCCTGCAGGTCGATCTCGAGCATCGCCGGGCGTCCCTCGGCCAGCGCCGCCTCGACGGGACCACGAGGAGTGCCGTAGCGCGCCAGGTTGTGGACGGTGGCCCACTCCAGCAGCTCGCCACCGGCGATCATCGCGTCGAACTCCTCGTCGGAGACGAACAGGTAGTGCACCCCGTGCACCTCGCCCACGCGAGGCTTACGGGTCGTCGCCGAGACGGACAAGAAGACCTCGGGGTGGTCGTCGCGCACCGCCGCTGCGACGGTGCCCTTGCCGACCGCGGTCGGACCGGCCAGGACGACCAGTCGCTTCTCGTGGCCCTCGCCGGCGCCGGCCGGGGTCTTCTCGTCCGCCATCAGACTCATCGGCGAGCGAACTCCTCGACCAGCGCGGCCACCTGCTTGGGGCCGAGGCCCTGCACACGGCGGCTCATCGCGATGCCGAGACGCTCCATCATCTGGGTTGCCCGCACCTCACCGAGGCCGGGGTGGGAGGTCAGCAGGTCGATGACCTTCATCTTGCCGACGACCTCGTTCTTCTTCCCTTCCTCGATGACCTCGAGGACGGACATGCCGCCAGTGCGGACCTTGTTCTTGACAGCAGCCCTCTCCTGGCGCGAGGCCGCGGCTTTGACGAGCGCGGCAGCGCGCTGTTCAGGGGTGATGTCCGGAGGCAGAGCCACGAAGACTCCCTTTCACGATCAGATGTGTAGTCGACAGGGCAACCGGGTCGCGCGGTACAGGGATCGTGCCCCCCGGCTGAGCGCTGAAAGTAAGCGCTCGCGCCAATCTAGCCATTACGTTGCCGGGGCGGCAATCGGGGTCGCCTAACTGGTGTCCATTCGGTTCACAGGGTCAAGGACGTGTGACACACGTCCCGGGCCTGCTGCTGGACGCGTACGGACGCCTCTTGCGTCTTCGTGTCGCTCACCTTCGTGGCCGCCGCGGCGATCTTCTTCGCCTCGGCGTCGCTGACGCCCTCGGGCGGCTCGCCGTTCTCGAAGTCGTCGGCCGAGACGCCGGCGTCCTCCAGAGCCGTGCTGAGGCCCGAGATCGCCCCCGTGAGCGTCTTCCAGTCCTTCGCGATGTCGTCGGGCGCGTTGCGCTCGAGGTCCTCGAAGATCGGCAGGGCGGCGATCAGCCCGCTGGTGCCGTCCTCCCCCAGGGTGTTCGTCAGCTGCTCCTGATGGCCCTCGAGGGACTTGCAGTAGTCGTCGATCGGATCACCGCACGAGCTCAGGCCGGCGGCGAGAATCGGCAGGACGAGGAACTGGGCGGCCATCCGGAGACTGGTCATCGGGTCAGTCTCGCAGGCGCGGGGGTGGGTTCCTTCACCAAGGTATCCAGGGATAGGGACAGACCTCAGCCGAGCTGGTCGCGCAGCCGCAGCGCCTCGTCACGCAGCGCGGCCACGTCCGGGCCCTTGCGCAGCAGCCCGCGGCTGGTGCTGGCGACCACGTTGGCGTTGGCGGCACCGAAGATCCGGGCGAGGTCGGCCGGGGTGCCGCCCTGCTCGCCGAAGCCCGGCGCCAGGATGGGGCCGTTGAACCCGAAGTCGTACGCCACCCCAGCACCATCCGCGCCGTCGACGGTCGCGCCGACGACCGCGCCGAAGGAGCCCAGCGGGGTCTCGGCCTCGTTCAGCCGACGCAGGTGGTCGAGCATGACCCGCCCGACGCTGCGGCCGTCCTCGACCGTCGCGTGCTGCACCTCGGGGCCCTCCTTGTTGGAGGTCAGGGCGAGGACGAACAGCCCGGCGTCGAACTTCGTCGCCGTCTCGACGAACGGCGTCAGCGAGCCGAACCCGAGATAGGGGCTCACCGTCACCGCGTCGGCGCCCAACGGGCTGGTCGGATCGAGGTAGGCGTCGGCGTACGCCTGGCTGGTGGAGCCGATGTCGCCTCGCTTGATGTCGAGGAGCACCAGCGCGCCGGCGGCCTTCGACTCGGCGATGACCCGCTCCAGCACCGCGACGCCGCGCGAGCCGAACCGCTCGTAGAAGGCGCTCTGCGGCTTGATGACGGGGACGTAGGGGGCCAGGCCCTCGACCGCGGTCAGGGCGAACCGCTCCAGGCCCGCGAGGTCGTCGTCGAGGCCCCAGTCGAGGAGCAGGGAGGCGTGCGGGTCGATCCCGGCACAGAGCCTCCCCCGCTCCGCGAGGGCGGCCGCATAGCGAGCACCGAACGTCATCGAGCCACCCCGTTCGCGATCCGGCGGGCGTAGCCGGGCCCTTCGTAGATGAACCCGGTGTAGCCCTGGAGCAGGTCGGCACCGGCGGCCAGGCGCTCGCGGGCGTCCTCGACGGTGGCGATGCCACCGACCCCGACGAGGGTCATCTCGGGGCTGACCCGGCTGCGGAGCAGCCGCAGGACGTCGAGGGCACGCGCCTTCAGCGGGGCGCCGGAGAGACCGCCGGCACCGGCCGCGGTGATCTCGGCGGGCGCCGAGGCGAGGTGCTCACGACCGATGGTGGTGTTGGTCGCGATGATCCCGTCCAGGCCGATCGCGCCGGCCAGGTCGGCGACCTCGACGACGTCGGAGTCGGCCAGGTCGGGGGCGATCTTGACCAGCAGCGGGACCCGGTGCTTGGTGACCTGGTCCGCGATGGAGCGGACGTGCTCCAGCAGCGGCTGCAGCTTCTCGACCGACTGCAGGCTGCGCAGGCCGGGCGTGTTGGGCGAGGAGACGTTGACCACCAGGTAGTCGGCATAGGGGGCCAGCAGCCGGGCCGACTTGGCGTAGTCGGCCTCGACGGCCGCCTGGTCGTCCTCCGGGACGAGCTTGGTCTTGCCGATGTTGATGCCGAGGACCGGTCCGCCGGCCGCCGTGCCCCGGCGCTCCAGACGGCTCGCCAGCCGGGCGGCGACCGCCTCGGCGCCCTCGTTGTTGAAGCCCATCCGGTTGATCACGGCGCGGTCGGCCGGCAGCCGGAAGAGACGCGGCGCAGGGTTGCCCGGCTGCCCCTCCCCGGTGACCGTGCCGATCTCGACATGCCCGAAGCCGAGCCCGCCCAGCGCGTCGATGCCGACCGCGTTCTTGTCGAAGCCGGCGGCCAGGCCGATCACGTTCGGGAAGGTGAGTCCCATCGCGTGCACGGGAGCACCCGGCGTACGCGTCCTGGACAGTGCTGGCCCGGCGGCCCGGATCGCGGCGAAAGCCTGCTGGTGAACACGTTCCGGATCGGTCTTGGTCAGGACCTTGTCGAACAGGGTCCGGTAGGCCTTCACTGGGCCGACACTCCGCCGTCGTGGTGACCGACGACGTCGCGCCACTCCTGCAGGCTGCGTACGTCGATCTCACCGCGCCGCAGCGCCTCGATGCCCTGCACGGCGGCGCCGAGACCCTGGACCGTGGTGATGCAGGCGATGTTGGCCATCACCGCGGCGGTGCGGATCTCGTAGCCGTCCATCCGGGCGGACCTGGCGTTGGAGGTGCCGTTGGGCGTGTTGATGACCAGGTCGACCTCGCCGTCGAGGATCCGCTGAACGGTCGTCTTCTCGCCGTCGGGCCCGGTGCCCTGGGAGTGCTTGCGCATCAGCCGCGAGGGCACCCCGTTGCGGCGCAGCACCTCGGCGGTGCCCTCGGTCGCGAAGATCTCGAAGCCGTGGTCGGCGAGCACCTTGATCGGGAAGATCATGGTGCGCTTGTCACGGTTGGCCATGCTCACGAAGATCCGCCCGGAGGTCGGCAGCGGGCCGAACGCACCGGCCTGGCTCTTGGCGAAGGCGCGGCCGAAGTCGGAGTCGAGCCCCATGACCTCGCCGGTCGACTTCATCTCCGGACCGAGCACGGTGTCGACCTGCTGGCCCTCCGGGGTGCGGAACCGGTTGAACGGCATGACCGCTTCCTTGACCGCGATCGGCTGGTTGGGCGGCAGCGCTCCCCCGTCTCCGGTCGCCGGCAGCACCCCGGCCGAGCGGAGCTCTGCGATCGACTCGCCGAGCATCACCCGCGCCGCGGCCTTGGCCAGCGGGGTCGCGGTCGCCTTGGAGACGAACGGGACGGTGCGGGAGGCGCGCGGGTTGGCCTCGATGACGTAGAGCACGTCGGAGCCGAGGGCGTACTGGATGTTGAGCAGGCCGCGTACGCCCACGCCTTCGGCGATCGCCAGGGTGGCCACGCGGATGCGCTCGACCTCGGCGGCGCCGAGGGTGATCGGCGGCAGCGCGCAGGAGGAGTCGCCGGAGTGGATGCCGGCCTCCTCGATGTGCTCCATGACGCCGCCCAGGAACAGCTCGGTGCCGTCGTAGAGGGCGTCGACGTCGATCTCGACGGCGTCGTCGACGAACTTGTCGACCATCACCGGCTTGTCCGGGGTGACCTCGGTCGCGGCCTCGATGTAGGAGCGCAGCGCGTCGTCGTCGTAGACGATCTGCATGCCGCGGCCACCGAGGACGTAGGAGGGTCGGACCAGGACCGGGTAGCCGATCTCGGCGGCGATCTCACGGGCCTCGTTGAACGTGGTGGCCATGCCGTGCTTGGGCGCGACCAGGCCGGCCTTGTGGAGCACCCGGCCGAAGGCGCCGCGCTCCTCGGCGAGGTGGATGGCCTCGGGGCTGGTGCCGACGATCGGCACCCCGTTGTCCTTGAGTGCCTGCGCGAGCCCGAGCGGGGTCTGGCCACCTAGCTGGCAGATGACCCCGACGACCGGCCCGGCCTGCTGCTCGGCGTGGACGATCTCGAGCACGTCCTCCAAGGTGAGCGGCTCGAAGTAGAGCCGGTCGGAGGTGTCGTAGTCGGTCGAGACCGTCTCCGGGTTGCAGTTGACCATCACGGTCTCGTAGCCGGCCTCGCTCAGCGCGAGGGAGGCGTGCACGCAGGAGTAGTCGAACTCGATCCCCTGCCCGATCCGGTTGGGCCCGGAGCCGAGGATGATCACGGCCTCCTTCTCCCGGGGCGCGACCTCGGTCTCCTCGTCGTAGGAGGAGTAGTGGTAGGGCGTACGTGCCTCGAACTCGGCCGCACAGGTGTCGACCGTCTTGTAGACCGGGCGGATGTTCAGCGCGTGGCGTACGCCTCGAACGACGTCCGCGGTCATGCCGCGCATCTTGCCGAGCTGGTAGTCGGAGAAGCCGTGCCGCTTGGCGTAGCGGAGCACGTCGGCGGTCAGCTCGGGCGCCGCGATGATCTCCTGGGCGATCTCGTTGATCAGGAAGAGCTGGTCGATGAACCAGGGGTCGATCTTGGTGCTCTCGAAGATCTCCTCCGGCGTCGCACCGGAGCGGATCGCGTCCATGACCCGCTTGAGCCGGCCGTCGGTGGGGACCTTGATCTCCTCCAGCAGCGCGGGCTTGTCGAGCTCGACGACCTCCTGGGTCCAGTCGAAGACCGCCTCAGGCTTCTCCAGGGAGCGCAGGGCCTTCTGGAGCGCCTCGGTGAAGTTGCGGCCGATCGCCATCGCCTCGCCGACGCTCTTCATGTGCGTGGTCAGCTTGGTGTCGGCGCCCGGGAACTTCTCGAAGGCGAAGCGCGGGACCTTGACCACGACGTAGTCGAGCGTCGGCTCGAAGGAGGCGGCGGTCGAGCCGTTGGGCCCGGCGGTGATGTCGTTCTCGATCTCGTCGAGGGTGTAGCCGATGGCGACCTTGGCGGCGATCTTGGCGATCGGGTAGCCGGTCGCCTTGGAGGCCAGCGCGGAGGAGCGCGAGACGCGCGGGTTCATCTCGATGACGATGATCCGACCGTCGGCCGGGTTGACGGCGTACTGGATGTTGCAGCCGCCGGTGTCCACGCCGACCGCGCGGATGATGCCGATCGCCAGGTCGCGGAGCTTCTGGTACTCGCGGTCGGTCAGCGTCATCGCCGGGGCGACGGTGATCGAGTCGCCGGTGTGCACGCCCATCGGGTCGAGGTTCTCGATGGAGCAGACGATGACCGAGTTGTCCTTGCGGTCCCGCATGACCTCGAGCTCGTACTCCTTCCAGCCGAGGATCGACTCCTCCAGGAGCACCTCGGTGGTCGGGCTGGCCGCAAGACCGGCCCCGCCCAGGCGTCGCAGCTCGGTCTCGTCGTACGCGAAGCCCGAACCCGATCCGCCCATCGTGAAGCTCGGTCGGATGACCACGGGGTAGCCGAGCACCTCGGCGCCGGCGAGCAGGTCGTCCATCGAGTGGCAGATGACAGACTTCGCGCTCTCGCCACCGAGCTCGGCGACGATCTGCTTGAACTGCTCGCGGTTCTCACCGCGCTGGATCGCGTCGATGCTCGCGCCGATCAGCTCGACGTCGTACTTCTCCAGGATCCCGCGCTCGTCGAGCGCCACCGCGCAGTTGAGCGCGGTCTGGCCGCCGAGAGTGGCCAGGAGCGCGTCGGGGCGCTCCTTGGCGATGACCTTCTCGACAAACTCCGGGGTGATCGGCTCGACGTAGGTCGCGTCGGCGAACTCCGGGTCGGTCATGATCGTGGCCGGGTTGGAGTTGACCAGGACGACCCGGATCCCCTCCTCGCGCAGCACGCGACAGGCCTGGGTGCCGGAATAGTCGAACTCGCAGGCCTGGCCGATGACGATCGGGCCGGAGCCGATCACGAGCACGGACTTGATGTCTTCGCGCTTGGGCATCGCTCAGACCTCCTTCGCCATGAGAGAGATGAACCGGTCGAAGAGGTAGGCGGCATCGTGCGGGCCTGCCGCTGCCTCCGGGTGGTACTGGACCGAGAAGCCCTTGAGCTTCCCCGTCTCGGCGTCCTTGAGCTCGAGGCCTTCGACGCAGTCGTCGTTGAGGTTGACGTGGGAGACGGTCGCGATGCCGTACTCGGTCGTCGTCTCTTCCCCTACGGGTGCGTCGACCGCGAAGCCATGGTTGTGGGCGGTCACCTCGACCTTGCGGGTGGTGAGGTCCATGACCGGCTGGTTGATCCCGCGGTGGCCGTACTTGAGCTTGTACGTCCCAAAACCCAGCGCGCGGCCGAAGAGCTGGTTGCCGAAGCAGATGCCGAAGTAGGGGACGTTCTCGGCCAGCGCCGCCTTGAGCAGCTCCACCTGGCCGGTGGTCGCCGCCGGGTCGCCGGGGCCGTTGGAGTAGAAGAGCCCGTCAGGGTTCGTCGCGAGGACGTCCTCGAGGGACGCGGTCGCCGGCAGGACGTGCACCTCGATGCCGCGCTCGGCCATCCGCTCCGGGGTCATCTCCTTGATGCCCAGGTCGAGGGCCGCGACGGTGAACCGCTTCTCACCCTTGGCGGGGACGACGTACGCCTCCTGGGTGCTGACCGCGTCGGAGAGGTTCGCACCGCTCATCTCGGCGCTGGCGAGCACCTTCTTCAGCAGGACCTCGGGGTCGGTCTCGATCGTCGAGATCCCGACGCGCATCGCGCCGCGCTCCCGCAGGTGGCGGGTCAGGGCGCGGGTGTCGATCCCGCTGATGCCGACCACGGACTGGTCACGCAGGTCGTCGTCGAGGGTGCGCTGGGCGCGCCAGTTGGAGGAGACCCGGGCAGGGTCGCGGACGACGTATCCGGCGACCCAGATCCGGCGGGACTCGGGGTCCTCGTCGTTCACGCCGGTGTTGCCGACGTGCGGCGCGGTCATGACGACCACCTGCTGGTGGTAGCTCGGGTCGGTCAGCGTCTCCTGATAGCCCGTCATGCCGGTGGAGAAGACCGCCTCGCCGAAGGTCTCACCCTCGGCACCGAACGACTCCCCCCGGAACGATCGACCATCCTCGAGTACGAGGAGTGCTTCTTTGTGGGCATGCAGCGGCACGCCGTACCTCCTTCTCCGCCTCACAGGACGGTGCTTAAAGGATGTCGGTCAACTTGCTGGTGACAGTATCAAGCCGATGCCGGTTGACGGCAGTTGGCGTCCGCCGCGTACGCCACCATGTGACGTACGCGGCATTCAGCCCGTTCGGGACGTGCTCAGCCGTGCGAGTGGGGCGGCACGACCGCGCCCTCGGACGGCTGCACGATGACGAAGCCCGCGCCGTGGAAGGCGACCTGGAACGCCTCGCCGCTGCCCCGGCCGATGAGCGCACCGGCGGTGAGCGACTTCTGCAGGCTGGTCTGCAGACCGAGCGACCAGCCGACGACCGCGTTGGTGTCGGCGAAGGTCGGTGCCTCACCGGCGTTGAGGACCACCGGATCGCCCTCCGTGGTGACGGCGATCCAGCCGGTGCCGCGCAGCGTCGTGTTGAAGAGACCGCCGGTGAGCATGCCGGCGCCCTGGACCCGCTCGATGTTCCACTGCAGGCTGCCGGAGAAGGCCAGCACGTGGTCGCCGTTGATCGAGATGCCGGAGTTGTTCAGCTGGAGGATGTGGACCTCCTTGGCCGCGTCGGCCAGGAAGACGTCGCCCTGACCCTCGACGCCCATCAGGCTGAGGCCCTCACCGGTCACGGCCTTCTTGAGGAACTTCCCCACACCTCCGCCCTGGTACTTGAACTGCACATTGCCCTGATACGCCACCATCGAGCCCTGGCGCGCCTGGAACGGCTCCCCGACGCGTACACGCAGGAGCTTCTTGTTCTGCAGCACCGCGCCGCTGCCCTCGATCTCGGCGAAGCGGCCGTCGATCAGGTCACCCGAGATCCCGGCGAACGGGTCGCCCGTGGGCTGTGGCTGAGCGGCCTGCGCATGCGCGGCCTGCTGCGCGTACTGACCCGACGCGTACTGAGCCGACGCAGCCTGGGCCGGCTGCGCCTGGGCGCTCTCGCCGTACGCGGCCTGCACCGCCTGCGCCGACCCGACCTGCGTCGGCGCCTCCTGCTCCACAGTGGCCTGAGGCGGTGTCAGGGGTGCCGTCGACTGCTGCCCGCCCGTGGACACGTGCTCGGTCCATTGGCTCCCGTCGTAGTAGCGAAGCTCGGCCTGACCCGTCGGGTCCGGGTACCAGTTCGCGTCCGTCATCTCTAACCCCTACGTCTATGGACCCACGTCGGCCCTTCTCGCCTCCATCCTGGCATGTGCTCGATGTGCGACTCACCGGTGTTCCCGCACGCCCGCCCTATTCTGTGACCGTGACGATCAGGTTCGGGGCGGTCGACGTCCATTACCCGCCGTCCGGAGGGGGCCGCGCCGCGCTCGTAGCGAGCCGCGAGGCAGAGTTCACCTCGGTCGCGGAGGAACGTACGGCCTGGCTCGACGAGGTCGCCGACTACGTCCCGGGAAGGTTCTACGAGCGGGAGCTCCCCGCGCTGATCGCCCTTCTCGATGACGTTGACCCGCTCGAGGTACTCATCGTTGACGGATACGTCGACCTCGACCCGACGGGACGGCCCGGTCTGGGGTGGCACGTCTGGAACGCCGGCCTCGCACCAGCGGTCATCGGCGTCGCCAAGACCGCGTTCCGCAGCGCCACCCACGCCGAACCCGTCCTCCGCGGAAGCTCGACCAAACCGCTGTACGTCACGGCCGCCGGAATCTCGCCGACCGATGCCGCCGCCCTCGTCAGCGCGATGTCCGGCACCGCCCGTATCCCCGAAGCGCTGCGACTCGTAGACCGCCTCGCCCGATCGCTGGCCTGACAGGTCGGCCTCGTTCAGCAATCGGCTGATTGTGCAGCCGCCTGCTGCACAAACCCGTTGTCGGTACTACTTTGACGCTCAGGCGCCGAGGGTCTTCAGCTTGTCGAGCATCCGGCCCATGTGCGGGTCGAAGGACCTCTGGTCGGCGGCTCTGATCTCGGACGGTGTCCACCAGCGCACCCCGGCGTACTCCCGCTCGTCCGGCACCACAGGGATCCGGTGGTCGTGGGCGAGCACGAACCAGAGGCTGACGTCGGTGTGCGGGTCCGGGCGGTCTGGCCGGGTCCTGGTGACGGTGACGAACAGCGGGCGTGGCCCGAGGTCGGGGTGGAACCGCGCCTCGACTCCCAGTTCCTCGCGGCATTCACGACGAACGGTGTCGGTGGGGTTCTCGCCCGGCTCGACGTGACCGCCGGAGGGCAGCCAGAGGCCCGACTTGCGGTGGTCCCCCAGCAGGATGTGGCCACTGACCGGGTCGAGCAGCAGGAAGTAGGAGACCAGGTGCTTGGCAGGTTCGGTCGGAGCGGTGCGACGTCGGAAGACGTCGTTGGTCACGCACAGCCAGGCCGACGCGTCGGCGATGTGGCCGCTCTCCTCGGTGTCCATCGGCTCGATCGTGTCCACCATGATCGAGATGTCGGTCAGCAGTCGATCCTCCGGGCTCATGGTCGTGCACCATAGCCGGGTGAGTGCGACACGATGTGACGGTTCTCGCAGGTCATTGCGTTGCATGGTTGTGCACCGCTAGCGTTTCGATGTTTCATCCAGATTTCCGTGCGGGGGTACGCCATGACCGAGACGTCGATCAGCATCGACGAAGAGCTGTTGGCCGAAGCGAGGAAGATCGCCGGGACGACGACCAACCAGGCTGCGATCGACCACGCGCTGCGTGACCTGGTCGAGCGTGAGGCCGCCTCGGCGGAGTTCGACGGCATCGTCTCGCGCGAGCTCGGCGACACGAAGGTCACGCTGGAGTTCTGAGCTCGCCGAGCGCGTCCAACGGGACGGGCCAGAAGTCTTGGTCGGTCGCGAGGTGGATGACATCGAGCGGCACCGCCGCCGCGGCACACGCTCCGTAGAGATGGGCGGCGTTCGTCCGGTCGGACTGGCTGGGTTGGCCACCGCCCGGCCGGCACAGCAGGAGCTCGACCCGGTCGAGGCCCAGATCATCGACCAGGTGATGGAGCATCGCGGCAACCTGGGCAGCACCGTCGTCGCCGATCTCGACGGGCACCTCCTCGATCTGGCACAGCTGCGGGAACGGGACGCCGTCCGCACCGACGAGCATGAACCACAGCCGTGGCTCGGGCCAGCCGAGCGGGTTGATCAGGTGTCGCCAGGCCGCCTCGACGTCGGCCTGGGTGCGGAGGACTGGAGCGTACGGAATCTTGTCGGTCATGGGTCAACGGCACCATGGCCCGTCGAGGAGGACAACGAGGATCTCGGCGCCTGTGGATAACGCTGCTCATCCACAGGGTTTCGCCCGCAAGTGGCCCGTCAGGGCACCAGCCGGTGCTCCTGACCGGTCCAGCGCTGCCGCAGCCAACGGTCGTGGGAGGCCACGACGATGGTGCCCGCAGTGACTCCGATCGCCTCCTCCAGCTCGCCCGCCAGGGTGAGCGAGATGTGGTTGGTCGGCTCGTCGAGCAGCAGCAGGTCCGGGCCGGTGGCAATGGCGATCGCCAGGTCCAGACGCCGGCGCTGACCCACGCTCAGCGCGCCCACGGGCCGGTTGAGGTCACGCGGGTGGACCAGGCCGAGGTCCCGCAGCGGCACCTGGGTCGACAGCACCTCCCCCACCGACTCGAGGTAGACGTCGGCGACCTTGCGGCGCAGGTCCCCGAACTGCGGGTCCTGGGTGAGCTCCTCGACGTGCCGGGCGCTGACCTGGACCTCCCCGGAGGTCGGTTTGACGCGCCCGGAGATCACCCCGAGCAGCGTCGACTTGCCGCTGCCGTTGGGCCCGGTGATCAGCAGGTGCTCCCCCGCCATGATGTCCAGGATCGGCACACTGACCCGCTCCTCGACCATCAGGTCGCGTACGACGACCATCCTCCCGCTCGCGCCGGCAGCCGACAGCTCGGCGTTGAGCCGCAGGGGCGGTGGCGGCTTGCGTACCTGTGCCTCCTCGGCTTCCTCCAGGCGCCGGTTGGCGTCCTTCTTGCGGCGGGCGACGGTGCGCTCGACGTTGCTGCCCTTGAACTTGTAGATGAACTTGTCGTTGTCGGTCGGGCCGCGGTTGTGGGCGATCGCGTCGTTGCCGATCCTGGTCGCGGTGCGCAGCCGCTTGAGCTCGTCCTGCTGCTCCGCGAACGTCTGCTCCCACCGTTCGCGAGCTGCCTGCCGTGCCTCCTCGTAGGCGCTCCAGCCGCCACCGAAGAGCCGCCCGCCGGCACCGTCTGTGCCGAAGGCTGTGGGGTCGAGGTCGAAGAGGCCGGTGGCGACCTCGTCGAGGAAGACGCGATCGTGGGAGGCCATCAGCACGACGCCGGGGAGGTCGCGCAGGAACTCCCCCAGGACCGCGACCGCCTCGTCGTCGAGGTGGTTGGTCGGCTCGTCGAGCAGCAGCGCGTCGGGACGGCGGGTGATCGCGGTCGCCAGCGCCAGCCTGGTCCGCTGCCCGCCGGAGAGCGTGCTGACCGGGCGCTCCCGGTCCAGGCCGCTGAGGCCGAGACGCTCGGCGGCCAGGATCGCCCGCCGGTCGGCGTCCCACGCGTCGTGGGCCACCGCGAAGTCGAGCGCGCTCGCGTACGTCTCGGCGACCTCGGGGTCGTCGAGACGGTCGGCAAGCGTCTCGACCGTGGCGACGGCCTCGCGGAGCGGGCGCAGGGTGGTCGCGAGTACGTCCTCGATGCTCGCCGCGTCGCGGAACGGCGGCTCCTGGGGCAGCCAGACGAGATCATCCGGCGCCTCGAGCGTGCCCGTGCGTTGGGCGGTGCGCGGTAGCCGGTGTGCGATAGCGCGGAGCAGCGTGGACTTGCCGGCACCGTTCTCCCCCACGAGCGCGATCCGCTCGCCCGGGGAGACGGTGAGGTCTATCCCGGCGAGGACGGAGCCGCTGCGGAAGGAGACGGAGAGGTCGCGGACGACGATCGGTCCGGAAACGATGGAAGATGACATCAGAGCGCTGGCCTTCGGGTTCGAGGACGACCCGCCGGGCATGTGCCTCGGGCGCGGGTCGGAGGTCAGCGCAGGAACTTCATGATGAGTAAAGAGTACGCGGCGACCGCTGCGCCGTCCAACCGGTTAACCGCGCAGGATCTTCTCCATCGCCTTGCCCTTGGCCAGCTCGTCGACGAGCTTGTCGAGGTAGCGCACCTGGCGCATGACCGGGTCTTCGATCTCCTGGACCCGCACGCCGCACACCACACCGGTGATCAGCTCCGAGCTCGGGTTGAGGTCGGCGGCGGTGAAGAACTCCTCGAAGCTCGTCCCCGCCTCGATGTGCTTGGCGATCGCGTCGTCGTCGAAGCCGGTCAGCCAGGTGATCACCTGGTGCAGCTCGGCCGTGCTCCGGCCCTTCTTCTCCACCTTGGTCACGTAGTGCGGGTAGACGGAGCCGAAGGGCATCTTGTAGACGCGCTCGAGGTTATCCACGCTCCCGAGCCTAACCCGGCCGTTCCGCGACGAGCTGGTACATCCCTGCGACGCGTACGAACGGCTCCTGGTCGCACAGCTCGCGCTCGAGCTCGAGAAGGCGGTCGAAGTAGGCGGGGTCAGCCTTCGCGGCGTCGTCGGTGAGCAGGTCGTTGGCGATCCTGGTGCCGAAGCGGCCGGTGAGGCGAAGCCCCGCCGAAGCGAGCTCGGCCTCGAGGTCGCCCATCGGAACCTTGCGTACGTCATGGTCGAAGGTCACGGTGCGCTTGGTGTCCGCGCGCAGCTCGGTGAGCGCGGCCTCGGGACCGCCCGTGACCAGTTGGCGCAGCACCATGCTCGCCGGGTTGGGGACCATCACCGAGACACGACCGCCCGGGCGCACGGCGGCCGCCAGGCGGCGTACGTCTCCAGCCGCGGCCGACCGATAGTGCAGCACGAAGTGGCACAGGACCAGATCCCACTCCCCCTCGAGCAGGTCGTCGAGACCGCCGACGAGCGTGGTCACCGACGTGCCCGCCTCCACAGCCCGCCGCTCCGCCTCGGCCAGCCAGGACTCCGACGGGTCGAGGATCGTGACGTCGTGCCCGACCAGCGCCAGCGGCAGCGCGTCCATCCCGTCGCCGCCGCCCACGTCGAGGATCCGGAGCCCCTCCCCCAGCTCCGCACACTGGCGCCGGAGGATCTCCTCCACCACGGTGTAGCGGATCCGGCCCCACGGGGTCGCGGTGTAGGCGCGCCACTGCGCCAGCTTCTCGGAGAAGACGTCGGTCACGGCGGTGGAGCCTAACCGGCGTAGGTCTGCTTCCCCCGCAGGTAGGTGGCGACGACGCGACCGGTGAGCTTGCGATCGTGCCAGGGGTTGTTACGGGAGAGCGAGAGCGAGCGGGCGCGATCCACGACGTAGGTCGCGGCCGGGTCGACGAGCGCCAGGTTGGCCGGCTCACCGACCGCGATCGGGCGACCGTGCTCCTCGAGCCCGGCGATCCGCGCCGGGGTCGTCGACATGACCCGGGCGACGCCGGCCCAGTCCAGCAGACCGGAGGAGACCATGACGGTCGAGACGACCGAGAGCGCCTCCTCGAGCCCGAGCATCCCGAAGGCTGCGTCGACGAAGGCGTGCTCCTTGTCCTGACGCGCGTGCGGGGCGTGGTCGGTCGCGACCGCGTCGATGGTGCCGTCGGCCAGGGCCGCCCGCAGGGCCTCGACGTCCTCGGCAGGGCGCAGGGGCGGGTTGACCTTGAAGGTCGGGTCGTAGCCGGCGAGCAGGTCGGTGGTCAGCAGCAGGTGGTGCGGGGTGACCTCCGCGGTGACGGCCCAGCTGCCGTCCTTCTCCGCCTGCGCCTTCGCCCAGCGCAGCACCTCGACCGTGCCGGCGGTGGAGGCGTGGGCGACGTGGACGCGCGAGCCGGTGTGGCGGGCGAGCATCACGTCGCGGGCGACGATGACCTCCTCCGCGACTCCCGGCCAGCCGGGCAGACCGAGCCTGCCGGAGAGCTCACCCTCGTGGCAGCAGGCCGAACCGTAAGGCGCCAGCGAGGGGTCCTGGGAGTGCTGGGAGATCACGCCGCCGAACGCCTTGACGTACTCCAGCGCCCGCCGCATCACCCGCGGGTCCGAGACGCACTTGCCATCGTCGGAGAAGACCTTGACGCCAGCCCGGGAACGGTTCATCAGGGACAGCTCGGCGAGCTCCTCGCCGGCCAGGCCCTTGGTCACCGCGCCGACAGGGAACACATCGGCCAACCCCGCCTCGCGGCCGAGGTCCCACACCGAGACCGCGGCCTCGGCCGTGTCGGTGACCGGCGAGGTGTTGGCCATCGCGAGCACGGCGGTGTAGCCGCCGGCAGCGGCCGCCGCCGCACCCGAGGCGACCGTCTCGGCGTCCTCGCGGCCCGGCTGACGCAGGTGGGTGTGCAGGTCGACCAGGCCCGGCAGCAGCACGAGCCCCGAGGCGTCGACGACCTCGTCGGCCGAAGCAGCGGAGGCACCGACCTCGCGGATCACCCCGTCCTCGACGTACACATCGGTCGGCTCGGCCCCGAGGACGGAGACTCCCTTGATCAACAGGCTCATGCGGACTCCTCGCCGGCAAGCAGGTGGTAGAGGACGGACATCCGGATCGCGACCCCGGCCGAGACCTGGTCGAGAATCCGCGAGGAGGCGTCGTCGGCGGCCTCCGGAGAGATCTCCAGGCCACGGTTCATCGGCCCGGGGTGCAGGATCGGCGCGCCCGGGCGCAGCATGCCGAGCCGCTGACGGGTGAGCCCGTAGCCGACCGTGTACTCCCGCGACGTCGGGAAGTAGCCACCGCTCATCCGCTCCCGCTGGACGCGCAGCATCATCACCGCATCGACCTCCGGCAGCACGTCGTCGAGCGAGTAGGAGGTGGCGAAGCCGTCGGCCTTGGCCCACTCGGTGATGCCCGAGGGCATCAGCGTGGGCGGAGCGACGGCGGTCACGGAAGCGCCGAGCTTGATCAACGACTTCACGTTGGACCGGAACACCCGCGAGTGGGTCAGGTCGCCGACGATCGCGATCCGCTTACCCTCCAGGGAGCCAGGTCCGCCGAGCTGACGCTGGAGCGTGTAGCCGTCGAGCAGGGCCTGGGTCGGGTGCTCGTGCATCCCGTCGCCGGCGTTGATCACCGGGATGTCGAGCCAGCCCGCGACCTGATGAGCCGCGCCGGAGGCCGAGTGACGCATCACCAGGCCGTCGACTCCCATCGCGGTCACGGTCAGCACGGTGTCGCGCAGCGACTCACCCTTCGAGGCCGAGGAGCCCTTCGCCGACAGGTTGATCACGTCGGCCGAGAGCCACTTCCCCGCGATCTCGAAGGAGGACCGGGTGCGGGTCGAGTCCTCGAAGAAGAGGTTGATCACCGTACGCCCGCGCAGCGCCGGGAGCTTCTTGACCTCGCGCTTCTGGACGTCGTGCATCTCGGCGGCGGTGGCGAAGAGCCGCTGGATCTCCTCGGCGCTCACGTCATCGATGGACAGCAGGTGGCGGGTCATGCGGGCACCCCTTCCAGCTCCACGATGCGTACCTCGTCGATGCCGTCGATCTCCTCCAGGCGCAGCCCGACCCGCTCGGAGCGGGCGGTGGGGAGGTTCTTGCCGACGTGGTCGGCCCGGATCGGCAGCTGCCGGTGGCCGCGGTCGACGAGAACGGCCAGGCGTACGACGGCGGGGCGGCCGTAGTCGGCGAGGGCGTCGAGCGCGGCGCGGACGGTGCGGCCCGAGAAGAGCACGTCGTCGACCAGCACCACGGTCTTGCCGTCGATGCCGCCGGGCGGGATCTCGGTGTGGTGCGGGGCGCGGGTGGGATGGGTGCGCAGGTCGTCGCGGTACATCGTCACATCGAGCGCGCCGTGCGCGACCGGATGGCCTTCGGCGGCCTCGATCCGCGTGGCGATCCGCTTGGCCAGCGGCACCCCACGGGTGTGCAGACCCAGCAGCACCAGGTCTTCCGCATCGCGGTTGCGCTCCAGGATCTCGTGGGAGATCCGGGTCAGCGCCCGGGAGATGTCACGGGCATCGAGCACGACACGGCCATCGGTCGACGGCTCGTGGACAGCATCAGACAAGGTTGTGGTCTCCTTCTCCGCCTCACGGGACGGCTCGTTAAAGGATCGGGCCAACCCTATCCTCACTCCAGGTCGATCAGCACTTTCCCGACCGCACCCGCCTCGACCGCGTCGTGGGCGGCGGCGGTCTCCTCGAGCCGGTAGTGGTGAAGAGGTACGCCGCCCTCCGGGCCGACCCGCAGTGCCCCTGCCGCCACGGCTGCGGCGACGTCGTCGGCCGCCGCCCGGATCTGCTCCGGCTCGATGCCGTAGAGCTGGATGAACTGGTAGCGCAGGTTGAGCGAGAAGGTCGCCCGCAGCGGCATGGTGAGCTCGTCGCCGCCGTTGTTGGCGTAGATCGCGATCGTGCCGCGCTTGGCGATGACCGCGCGGTCCAGGTCGTTGTTGACCGCCGGGGCGACCTCGACGACCAGGTCGACGCCGTCGGGCGCGATCTCGCGGATCGCAGCGGCCGCGTCGCCATCGCGGTAGTTGACGATGTGGTGCGCACCGGCGGCCCTCGCCAGCTCCGCCTTCTCCGCGGAGCTGACCGTGGTGATCACGGTTGCACCGGCCCATACGGCCAGCTGGATCGCGGCGTTGCCGACCGCTCCGGCGCCCCCGTGGACGAGGATGGTGAGGCCGTCGAACGACCCCGGGGCCACCCGCTCCACCGTGCCGGAGGTGAGCGCCCGGTGGGCCGTCATCGCCGGGACGCCTAGCGAGGCGCCGAGGTCGTAGGAGGCACCCGCGGCCAGCTCGACGGCCTTGTGGGCCGGGACGGTGACGTACTCCGCCGCGGTGCCCCAGGCCTGCCCGTGCTGGACCATGAAGAGCCACACCGGCTGACCGACGATGTGGGTCCTGACGCCCTCGCCGACCTCCTCGACCACGCCGGCACCGTCCTGACCCGGGGTCGCCTCGGGAGTCGTGAGGGTGGCGCTCAGGCCGGCGCGTACCTTCCAGTCGGTGGGGTTGACCCCCGCCCGCACCAGCCTGACCAGGACCTCGCCCGGGCCGGGCTTCGGCACCGGGCGCTCGGTCAGACGCATGGCGGAGGAGGGACCGTTCTCGGAGTAGACGACTGCGCGCATGACTCCGACGTTAGCGGCCCGTGGCTAGAGCGCGTGCGCCATCCCGGCGCAGGCCTTCAGCCACGACATCTTGGTGTCCTCCGAGAGCTGGGAGTACTGGACCGTGGACCCCGCGACGAGCACCGGGTCGAACGGGACCCGGTAGACCCCGCGGGTGCGCTGCTGGTAGACCTCGGTGAGGTCACGAGCCAGGTTGGTGTCGACCTTCGGGGACGGGTCGGAGAGCACGGTGATCGTCTTCAGCTTGAGGTCGGCGTAGCCCGACTCCTGGAGCGCGTCGAGCATCCACAGGCCGCTGTAGCCGGTGTCCTCGCGCACCGTCGAGGTCACCACCAGCAGGTCGGCGGTGTCGGCGGCGGCCAGCCAGTTCTCGGCACGCATGTTGTTGCCGGTGTCGACCAGAATCACCTTGTAGAAGCGCTCCAGGAGCTGGTGCACCTGCCCGAAGTCGTCGGCGTGAATCTGGCCGGTGACATCGGGGCGCTCGTCGGAGGCGAGCACGTCGAAGTGAGCGTCACCCTGGGAGCGTACGAACGCACCGAGGTCGCCAATGCGGGACTGGTGGACGTTGTTGAACGCGGCGAGGTTGTCGAGCAGCTCGCGGGTGGTGTTGCGGTGGGTGCTCCGCATGCCGCGGATGCCGAGGGTGCCGCGGGTCTCGTTGTTGTCCCAGGCGACGATCCCGCCACCACGCACGGTGCCGAAGGTGTAGCCCGCCGCCAGCACGCCGGTCGTCTTGGCGGCACCGCCCTTGGGGTTGATGAAGACGATGGTGCGAGGCCCGTCGAAGTCGCGCTGGATCATCGCCCGGTCCTGCTCGTAGGCGACCTCGTCCTGGCCCATCTTGGGGCTGATCAGCCCACCGGACATCTTGCGGATCGCGCCTCGCCAGCCCCAGGTCGCGGGACCGAACCCGGCCGACTCCGCGCGCCGGTCGAGGAAGTCGGTCGCGCTGGGGACCTCGAGGCCGTGGACGGCCGGAGGGGGCGGCGTCACCGCCACCGGAGGGGGCGGGGCGGGTGTCGTGGTGACCTGTGGGTTGGTGATGCGAGTCGCCTCCTGACTCGGGTCGGGCTGGGGCTGTGCTGGGGGCGTCGGCGGCCGTCCCGCCGTCTGCGGCGGAGGCGGCGTCACCCAGTGCGAGGGTGCTCCGGTCGGCCGGGTGCGCGAGTCCGGCTCGTCGTAGGGGTTGTTCTCCTGCGTCATGCGCTCTCCGAATACGGGTGCTGGGTTACGGCCTCCATCTCAGCCTTGGGTCCAAACATACGGTCCCGACCGAAGCAATCGTCGATAACCGGAAAACACACGCGTCGCGCCGCACCCTGAAATGACGCTACGCCTGCCCGGAACAGTCCCGGACAGGCGTACGTCTCATGCCGATCAGGCCTTGGCGAGGTCCTTCGCGACCGCGGCGAGCACACCGTTGACGAAGGACGGCGAGTCGTCGGTCGACAGCTCGGTCACCAGGGCGGTGGCCTCGCTGATCGCGACCTCGGCGGCGACGTCGCCGTCGATGAGCTCCCAGACGCCGAGGCGGAGCACGTTGCGGTCGACCGCGGGCATCCGGGTCAGCGACCAGTCCTTGGCGAAGGCCGAGATCAGAGCGTCGATGCGCTCGGACTCGGCGACCACACCACGGACGAGCTTGACCGTGAACGGGTTGTTGGGCACCTCACCCTCGCGGATCTGCTGGTCGAGCAGATCACCTGCGGAGAGTCCACGGGCCTCGGCGGCGAAGAGCAGGTCGAGCGCGCGCTTACGGGCCTTGGTGCGGGCGGTGGCGACGTGAGCCACAGGTCAGCCCTTGACGCGGGAGAGGTAGGAACCGCCCTCGCGGGTGTCGACCTTGATCTTCTCGCCCTGCTCGATGAAAAGCGGCACCTGGATCTCGGCGCCGGTCTCCAGGGTGGCGGGCTTGGTGCGGCCGGTGGCCGAGTCACCCATGACCCCGGGCTCGGTGTAGGAGATGACGAGCTCGACCGACGGCGGGAGCTCGACGAAGAGCACGCGACCCTCGTTGGTGGCCAGGATGACCTCCTGGTTCTCCAGGAGGAAGCCGGCGCTGTCGCCGATGATCTCCGGGTCGACCTCGACCTGGTCGAAGTCGGCGACGTCCATGAAGACGAAGTTGGAGCCGTCGTTGTAGAGGTACTGGAACGAGCGGCGGTCGACCGTGGCGGTCTCGACCTTGGTGCCGGCGTTGAAGGTCTTGTCGACGTTCTTGCCCGACTCGACGTTCTTCAGCTTGGTGCGGACGAAGGCCGGACCCTTGCCGGGCTTCACGTGCTGGAACTCGACCACCTGCCAGAGCTGGCCCTCGATCTTCAGCACCATGCCGTTCTTGAGGTCGTTCGTCGTCGCCATAACCGTCCGTCAGCCTTCGTCTCTTTGACCTGCACCGATGCAGGCTTCATTTGTCAATGTCCCTGGGGCCCGAAGGGCCTCGGAGAATCCTATCCGCGAGTCCGCACAGGGCCGAATCAAGCAACGACCGCGGTCTTACCGGCGAGATCCACCAGCGACAGTACGCCGACGGCCAGCGCCACCGCGCGCAACACCCACAGCGTGGCGCTCCCCACTGCCCCGGTCTGCGGCGGAACGGGCCAGGCGGTCAGGATCCATCGCTCCGCGACGACGGTCAGGGCGGCACCGTACGCCGCGGGAACCGCCACGAACGCCAGCACGGAGACCAGGGCCGGCTGGAGCAGGCTGAAGTCGACGCCGTCGGTGTGGACGATGATGTTGCCCACTCCGACGCCGGCGGCGAGGGTGACGCTGAGGACGCGGAACCACCAGGGCCCGAACAGCAGCCACCGGATGATCAGGTAGACCACCGCGCCGACGACACCGAGCACCGTGCAGACCACGACGAGGTTCAGTGAGCCGTCCAAGGTGAACCGGCCCATCTCGAACCCGTCGTCGCTGGTGACGCCGTCGGCCTCCGGACTGAGCCGGACGAGCAGGTACATCACGACCCGCCCGCCGACGCCACCGATCAGCGCGCCGAGCACCCCGCCCGCGAGCAGGACGGCGAGGACCCGCGCGAGACCTGCCGCCACCCGACCCATGTGCTCACGGTGGCCCCGGAAGCCGTCCTGTCAGGAGTCAGGGCGGCGGCGATCGCCAATATGGGTCAGGTCAGGCGTCGGTGAGCTTCGCGGCGATGACCGAGAGCGCCTCGTGGTAGCCGTCGATGCCCTTGCCCGCCACGACCGCGGCCGCGTGCGGGGTGATGACGCTGGTGTGCCGGAAGACCTCGGGCCGCTCGAGCGGCTCGGAGATGTGCACCTCGACGAGCGGGGCGGTCAGCTGCGCGCAGGCGTCGTAGATGGCGTAGGAGTAGTGAGTCCAGGCGGCCGCGTTGAGCACGACCGGGACGCCCTTGTCGGCCGCGGCGTTGAGCCAGTCGACCATGTCGCCCTCGTGGTTGGTCTGACGTACGTCCACGGCGAAGCCGAGCGCATGACCCCAGTCGACGCACATCGCGGCGAGCTCGTCGTGGGTGGTGTGCCCGTAGATCTCGGGCTGACGCTTCCCGAGTCGTCCGAGATTGGGACCGTTGAGGACCAGGACCGGTTGCAGCTTCTTGCTCACCGGGTCATCCTGTCACGAACCAAATCTAAGCGGTCACTTATATTGTGCGACACTGGATCCGACACCCAAGACTCCGACACGAGGATGCCTGATGAACGAGCTCCGCACCAGCACCCAGGCGCGCGGCGACCGTAGCCGTGCCCGTCTGCTCGATGCGGCGGTCCAGGCCTTCTCCGCCAAGGGGTTCCACGGCACCAGCACCCGCGACATCGCCACGGCGGCCGGGCTGAGCCCGGCCGCGGTCTACGTCCACCACCGCTCCAAGGAGGAGCTCCTGCACGCGATCGCGGTGCGCGGCCACGAGGTGATCCTCGAGGCGGTCACCGAGGCGACCCGCGCCGACGCCACGCCCGCCGAGCGGGTCGCGGCCGCCGTACGGACCTATGTCCTCTTCCACGCGCGCTCCCACACGACGGCCCGGGTCATCAACTACGAGCTCGCCGCGCTGACCGAGGAGCACTTCCGCGAGATCGCGGGGCTGCGCCGCGCCATCGACACCGTCATGCGTGAGGTCGTCGAGGAAGGCGTACGCAGCGGCGACTTCGACACCCCCGACCCCGCCAAGGCCGCGACCGCCCTGCTCTCCCTCGGCATCGACCTTGCCCGGTGGTACCGCGACGACGGCTCCTGGACCCCCGATGCCCTCGCCGACTTCTATGCCGACCTGGCGCTCCGCGTCGTCGGCGTCCGACCCTGACCCCTACACGAAGCACCCGAGGAGATAGCACCGTCATGCGCCGCACCATCTACACCGAGGACCACCAGTCCTTCCGCGAGACCATCCGCTCGTTCATCGAGAAGGAGGTCACCCCCGTCTACGAGGAGTGGTACTCGGCCGGGATCGTTCCCCACGACTTCTACCTGAAGCTCGGTGAGCTCGGCGTGTGGGGCATCCAGGTGCCCGAGGAGTACGGCGGCGCCGGGATCGAGTCGTTCAAGTACTCCGCGGTCATCACCGAGGAGCTAGCCCGCGCCGGAGTCTCCTTCGGCGGTTCGAGCACCCACGTCGGCCTCTGCCTGCCCTACCTGCTCAAGCTCGGCACGAAGGAGCAGATGGAGCGCTGGATGCCCGGTTTCGTCGCCGGTGAGGAGATGTGGGCGATCGCGATGACCGAGCCGGGCACCGGTTCGGACCTGGCCGGGATGACGACCAACGCCAAGCTCACCGAGGACGGCAAGCACTACGTCCTCAACGGCGCCAAGACCTTCATCACCGGCGGCGTCAACGCCGACCGGGTGATCGTCTGTGCCCGCACCGCGCCGGCCTCCGCCGACGACCGGCGTGGCGGGATCACCCTGCTCGCCGTCGACACCTCGCTCCCGGGCTACGAGGTCGGCCGCAAGCTCGACAAGCTCGGGCTCAAGGTCTCCGACACCGCCGAGCTCTCCTTCACCGACGTGCACGTCCCGGTCGAGGACGTCCTCGGCGAGGTCGGCAAGGGCTTCTCCTACCTCGGCCAGAACCTCCCCGTCGAGCGCCTCGGCATCGCTGTCGGCGCCTACGCCCAGGCCGCGGCCGCCGTCGAGTTCGCCAAGGCGTACGTCCACGACCGCAAGGTCTTCGGCACCACCGTCGCCTCCTTCCAGAACACCAAGTTCGAGCTGGCCGCGTGCAAGGCCGAGGTCGACGCCGCCGAGGCCGTGGTCGACCGCGCCATCGAGGCCGAGGACGCCGGCACCCTGACCGCCGCCGAAGCCGCCTCTGCCAAGCTGTTCTGCACCGAGGTCGCCCACCGCGTCATCGACCGCTGCCTCCAGCTCCACGGCGGCTACGGCTACATGAACGAGTACCCCATCGCCCGCCTCTACGCCGACAACCGCGTCAACCGGATCTACGGCGGCACCTCCGAGGTCATGAAGCTGATCATCGCCAAGGACATGGGTCTGTGAGATGAGCGTCAGGCGGGCTGGGGCCCCTCCGAAGGTCCAGCCCGCCTGGTCTCCCCCTCTGCCAGTCCCAGCTCGGCGATGTAGTCGTTGAGCCAGACCACCGCCTCGGAGACCGAGGCCAGTACGTCGAGCCCTTCCGCCGCCTCCTCGTACAGCGAGTCCCATCGCGCACCCGGCGACAGCAGCGGCGGCCAGTCGTGCTCCTGACGAAAGGCGAAGAGCCGCTCGGTCACCGTCGCGACCAGCTTCGGATCCGTCGCAGGAACGATCAGCTGAAGGTCGACGAGGTCGTGGGCTCGTTGGCTCCGCGGAGCGGTGCAGGCGTGGATCTTCTGAGCGATCTGATGAGGGAGCGGCTGGACCCGGACCGCGGCCGGCTCCGGGAGGCCGAGTGCGTCGAAGATATCCAGAACCTCCGACGACATCACCATCTCGGGCGGCTCGTTCGTCGTCGCCTCGAGCTCGTCGTACCCGATCTCCAGGTCGATCGCCTTGAACGTCTTGCGCGCGAACTCAAGCCGCACCCGGAAGGGTTGCATGACGTACGCCGCCGGAACCGACTCGGGCGCACGCCGTTCGCCCATCGTCACCTCGCCGGTGAATCCATGCCAGCCCACGCCAAGACGGTCCGCAAGCTCATCGCGGAACACATCGAGGTCACCTCGATAGGCGGCATCGACGTCAGGAGTCTCCCGGGTGAGCCGCTCGCCGAAGCGCAGCTTCAGGCCCGTGCCGCCTTTGACCGCCGCAGCGGGCAGCATCTGCGCAAGCACTACATTCGCAACCAGCGCCACCAGCCGCTTCTGGGAGATGCCGCGCTCTGCGGCCAGGACCGTCGTCGACCGGATGAGGTCACCGACCCTCCTCGGCTGTGCTCCACCCATCCGCCGCCTCCAGTTCCGAGATGATCTGCTGCGCCTCGTCGTGGTCGACCAGGCCCCGCGCCGACGCCGAAATCATTGCATCGACCAGTCGTGTCTCCATCACCTTGCCACGACAGGCGAGCACAGCGGCACCGACACGCATCGAGGGGATCCCCTCGATATCGCCCCGGAAATGTGTGGGTACATGCTTTCGAACGACCTGGACTGTTGGAGGCAGCCGCTTGCGGACTCGAGCGGTCGTGGCGACCTTGATCCGGCGCACGTTGATCTGCCCGAGGTCGTACGCAGCCAGCACCGACTCGTCTGCCAGGACAGCATCCGCGCCGACCAGCGCCACCGCGGCCGCGAACTCGTCCAAGTGCCCAGGCGCGACCTCAGCCATCCGATACACGCCCTGACCCAGTCGGATCAGAGCTCCGCGGGACGCCAGCTTGCGCACCTCGACCGCGGGCACGCCGCAGGATTCCGCCTCCGCAAGTGTGATGACCCCATGGGTGTCGAAACCCAGCTCACGCAGCACGCTGCGATAGCTCATCGGTGACCACCTCCGTCAAAAGCGTACCGGATTCGGTGCGCTTTTGCCCGAGGATCGGGTTCGGTGAGGACGTACGCTCAGTGCATGACGCCGCGCGAGGACGAGAACCGTCGCCTGCTGCGGGCGCGTGACGCGATGGACCGGCACTACGCCGAGCCGCTCGACGTCGCCGCGATCGCCCGGGTCGCGCACGTCTCGCCGGCCCACTTCAGCCGCCGGTTCAAGGCGGTCTTCGGCGAGACGCCGCACCGTTACCTGCAGCGGCGCCGGATCGAGCGGTCGATGGCGCTGCTGCGGGACACCGCGACTCCGGTCACCGACGTCGCGGTCACGGTCGGTTTCACCAGCCACGGCACCTTCAGCCGTACGTTCCGCGACATCGTCGGCACCTCCCCGAGCGACTACCGTGCCCGCGCCGTCAGCCCCGCCGTGCCCGGATGCGTGGCCCGTGCCTGGATGCGGCCGGCGAGCTGAGCAGTTTCGGAGAAGCGCCGGCGACGAGGACGTCGCAGACTGGTCGCGTGCTGACCAACATCAACATCACCGGAATCTACGTGCTCGACCAGGACGAGGCGCTCGACTTCTACGTCGGCAAGCTCGGGCTCGAGGTCGGGAGCGACGTCGACATGGGCTTCATGCGCTGGCTCACCATCCACCTCCCCGGCGACCCCGACCATCAACTGCTGCTGGAGGTCCCCGGCGGCTCCCCCGCCCACAGCACCGAGACCGCCACCCAGCTGCGCGACCTCGTCACCAAGGGCGCGATGGGCGCTGTCGTCATCTTCAACACCGACGACTGCCAGAAGCTCTACGAGGACCTCTCCGCCCAGGGCGTCGAGTTCACCCAGGAGCCCATCCGGCAGCCCTACGGCATCGACTGCGCACTCCGCGACCCGTTCGGCAACCACATCCGCGTCACCCAGCGCGTCGAGGGTCCCGTCGAGGTCACCGACGAGGACATCGCGCGCTGGTCGGGGAAGTGAGGCTCAGCCTCCGACGACCGCGTACGCCTCGCGCAGCTGCTCCTCGGTCGGCCCGGTGAGGATGCGGGGGTCGGCGAGGTCGTGGAGGACGAGGAAGCGGAGCACGGAGCCGCGGGCCTTCTTGTCGACGCGCATGGCACCGATGAGGTCGTCGAAGCCAGCGTCGATGCCGAGCTCCTTGACGGTGGTCGGGAGCCCGACCTTCGCGAAGGTCGGCGCGTGCCGGGCGGCGACGTCGTCGGAGAGGACTCCGGCGAGGCGGGCGAGCTCAGCGGCGTACACGCACCCGACGGCGACCGCGTCGCCGTGGCGGATCGAGAAGCCGGAGTGCTTCTCGAGCGCGTGCGCGAGCGTGTGCCCGTAGTTGAGCGTCTCGCGGCCGGGGTGGCCGTCGGCGCCGCCGGTCTCCTTCAGGTCGGCGGCGACGACCTCGGCCTTGACCCGGATCGCGCGCTCGACCAGCTCAGCGAGCACGGGCGAGGAGGCAGTGATCTTGTCCGTCTCGTCGACCAGGCGCAGGATCTCGGGGTCGGCGATGAAGCCGCACTTGACGACCTCGCCGAGCCCGGCGACCAGGTCGGCCTCCGGCAGGGTCTGGAGCAGCCCGAGGTCGCACAGCACACCGGCGGGCTCGTGGAACGCACCGACGAGATTCTTCCCCGCGCCGGTGTTCACGCCGGTCTTGCCGCCGACCGCGGCATCGACCATGGCGAGCACCGTGGTGGGCACATGGACCACGCGTACGCCGCGCAGCCAGCCGGCCGCGACGAACCCGCCGAGATCGGTGGTGGCACCGCCGCCGAAGGTGACGACGGCGTCGGAGCGGGTGAAGCCCCGCTCCCCCAGCGCCTCCCAGCAGTCGTTGGCGACCGCGACCGTCTTCTGGTCCTCACCGCTGGGCAGCCCGAGGCCGAGCACGTCGTAGTGCTTCAGCAGCTCCTCGAGCACCGGCTCGGCGTACTCGGCCAGCTCGGCGGCGTAGAGGAACGCGACCCGCTCGACGCTCTCACCCAGGAGGCCCTGGAGCCGGCCGGCGAGGCCGGAGCCGATCACGACGTCGTACGCCGCGGCGCTCTCGACCCTGATGACGGTGCTGTCGGGGCGGTCGGGCTGGGTCACTTCTACTCCGTGGTATTCAGCGCGGTCAGGGCGGTGGCGAGCTCGGCGGCGACGTCGTCGGCCGAGCGGCCGTCGGTGTCGACGACGATCGTCGCGACCGACTCATAGATCGGTGCGCGCTCCTCCAGGAGCGCCTTGATGCGGCCGCGTACGTTGCCGAGCAGCAGCGGACGGCCGGAGCCGAGCCCGACCCGCTTGACCGCGTCGGCGACACCCACCCGCAGGTAGACGACCGTGTGCTCCTTGAGGAGGATCTGGGTCTGCTCAGCCAGGACGGAGCCGCCACCGAGGGAGACGACGCCGTCATGGGAGGCGAGCGCCGATGCGACGGCGTCGGCCTCGACCGCGCGGAAGTGTGCCTCACCCTCGTCGACAAATATGTCCTGCACGCTCTTGCCGGCAGCCGCCGCGATGTCGTCGTCGGTATCGCGCAGAGCGACCCCGAGGCGGGACGCGAGCAGCGACCCGACGGTCGACTTCCCGGCGCCCATCGGGCCGACGAGCACGACAGCCGGCATCAGACGTACCTCAGGTTCGCGAGGTAGGACTCGGCGTTGCGCTTGGTCTCGGCGACCGAGTCGCCACCGAACTTCTCCAGCGCGGCCTCGGCCAGCACAAGCGCGACCATCGCCTCGGCGACGACGCCGGCGGCAGGCACCGCACAGACGTCGGAGCGCTGGTGGTGGGCGACCGCCTCCTCGCCGGTGGCCACGTCGATGGTGCGCAGCGCACGCGGCACGGTCGCGATCGGCTTCATCGCGGCGCGCACCCGCAGGACCTCGCCGGTCGACATGCCGCCCTCGGTGCCGCCGGAACGCCCGGAGGCCCGGCGGATCCCGTCGGCGGAGGGAACGATCTCGTCGTGAGCCTTGGAGCCCGGAGTCGCGGCGAGCTCGAACCCGTCACCGACCTCGACACCCTTGATCGCCTGGATGCCCATCAGCGCACCGGCCAGGCGCGCGTCGAGGCGCCGGTCCCAGTGCACGTGCGAGCCGAGGCCGGGCGGAAGGCCGTGGACCACGACCTCGACGACGCCGCCGAGGGTGTCGCCTTCCTTGTGTGCCTCGTCGATCCGGGCGACCATCTGCTTGGAGCCGTCGGGGTCGAGCACCCGGACCGGGTCCTCATCGAGCCGGGAAACATCCTCGGGCGCGGGCACCTCGCGGCCCGGCGTACGGACGCCGCCGATCTCCAGGACGTGCGACACCAGGCGGACGCCGAGGGCCTGCTCGAGGAAGGCCGAGGCGACGGCGCCGAGCGCGACGCGGGCCGCGGTCTCGCGGGCCGAGGCACGCTCCAGGATCGGGCGGGCGTCGTCGAAGTCGTACTTCTGCATCCCGACCAGGTCGGCGTGACCGGGCCGCGGCCGGGTCAGCGGCGCGTTGCGGGCCTGCTTCTCGAGCACTTCGGCCGGGACCGGGTCGGAGGCCATCACGGTCTCCCACTTGGGCCACTCGGTGTTGCCGACCTCGATCGCGACCGGACCGCCTTGGCTCTCCCCGTGACGTACGCCGCCGGTGATTCGCACCTGGTCCTTCTCGAACTTCATCCGGGCACCGCGGCCGTAGCCGAGCCGCCTCCGGGCCAGGGCATCAGCGATGTCGTCAGAGGTGATCCGGACGTGGGCGGGCAGACCCTCCATCACGGCCGTCAGAGACGGACCATGGGACTCGCCCGCAGTGAGCCAACGCAACATGGAGTCAGTCTTTCATCCCGGCCACGCAACCCTGTGCACCCGGCCTCAAAGCGAGACGGCGAGCACCCCGACGAGCATGCCCAGAATCATGAACGGCCCGTACGCCAGGGGCTCGCGCATCGCCGTGCGCGAGCGTCGTGCGACGGCACGTCCGATGCCCCAGACGCCGAAGATCGCCAGCCCGGCCCACAGCCCGAGGGCCAGCTGCTCCCAGCCGAGGCGACCGAGGACCAGGCCGACGAGCGCCGCGAGACGTACGTCCCCGAAGCCCATCGCGTGCGGCACCAGCCGCCACAGCAGCCAGAACACCGAGCGGGCGATCACCAGGCCGGCAAGGGCTGCGAGAGCGGTCGCGGTGTCACGCGTGCTGAGCCACTCGATGGCCAGCAGACCGAGCCCGACCACGGTGGCCACCAGGATCGGCACCTTCGGCAGCCGCTGGACGCGCCAGTCGATATAGGCGAGCAGTACGCAAAGAGGTAGGAGCGGCACCAGCGCCACCATCAGCCGAGAGGGCTCCACCCGCCAGGCGAGCAGCCCGGCGAGCGCCGCCGAGATCACCACCGCCACCGGCAGGAGCCGCGCCCACCCGGCCACGGTCGCATAAGAGACCGCCGGTGGGTCGTCGACCGGCTCGGGGAGACGGCGAAGCAGTGCCGGCACGCCGAGAGCGAGCAGACCGGCGACGGCCGCACTCACCAGCACGACCGCCCCAGGGCTCATGCCGGTGACGGCTCCACGATGCCCAAGGCCTTCTCCCCCGCTGCCCGCATGGCGCCGAGCGGCGCCGGACGGCCGGTGAAGATCTCGAACTGCAGCACCGCCTGGTGCACGAGCAGGTCCAGGCCGCTGACGGCCACGCCGGGTGTGACCGCGAGCAGCGGCGAGGGCCACGGGTCGTAGACGACGTCGAAGACGACCGGCGTCGACGCCCAGCGGTCGACGAGCTCTGGGGTCTGCGCCTTCGCGGGAATTGTGGAGACGACCACGTCCGCGCCGTCGACCGCTGCTTCCAGCGGCTGCACCGAGACGACCGGCTTGCTGCGGTGACGCGAGATCATCTCGATCGTCTCCCCCGCCGCGCCCGGGTTCCGGGCGAGCAGCGTGATCCGCGAGGCGCCGAGCTCGGCGAGCGCGAGCCCGGTCGAGGCCGCCGTGGCACCAGCACCCAGAACCACACCGTGCGAGCAGGAGAACCCGTCACCGGCCCGCTCCCGGATCGCCGCGACCGCGCCGGGCAGGTCGGTGTTGTCCCCCACCCAGCCGTGCGAGGAGCGCACCAGGGTGTTGACCGCCCCCACGAGCCGCGCCCGCGGCGAGATCGACCGCGCCAGCTCGTACGCCTCCCGCTTGAGCGGCATCGTCACCGACAGCCCCCGCCACCGGCTCGGCGGCCAGTTGCCACCGAGGTCGGCGACATAGGAAGCCAGACCGCCGGCGGCCACTCGAGTGGACGTGTAGGACCAGTCGGACATCTCCAGCTCGGCGTACGCCGCCTGGTGGAGCGCCGGGGAGAGCGAGTGACCGATCGGGTCACCCAGGACAGCACACTTCACGCAGGTCTTCTCCTCAGCAGCTCTTGGACTTCGACGACTCGCAGTAGGCCTTGTACTCGGCCTTGTACTTCAGGAACTGGTCGTAGTTCTTGGCGAACTTCGTCTCACCGGTCTTCAGGTTGACGGTCACGTAGTAGTACCAGTCACCCTCGGCCGGGTTGAGCGCCGCCTGGATCGCATCGTCGCCCGGTGCCCCGATCGGCCCCGGAGGCAGGCCCTTGTTGGTGTAGGTGTTGTAGGGCGAGTCGACCGTCTGCACGTCGACCCCGCCGAGCTCGGTGCTGCCGGACTTCCCGAGCGCATAGTTCACCGTCGCGTCGATCTGCAGGAAGCCCGCCTGGCCGGCCGTGCCGGGGTTCTCGACCCGGTTGTAGATCACCCGGGCGATCTTGGCCATGTCGTCACCGCGACCCTCGGCCTCGACGAGGGAGGCGACGGTCATGATCTGCTCGGCCGTACATGCCTTGCCGCCGCCACACTTGAGCTGCTTGGCGCGGGCCTCGATGTCGTTGTCGCCGAGCGCCTGCTCCCACCGGTCGACCATCATCGACAGCATCTCGGTCGGCGTGGCGTCGGGCGGGAAGGCGTACGTCGCGGGGAAGAGATAGCCCTCGACATTGCCCTTGGCGTAGTCGGGCAGGCCGATCGCCTCGGTGTCCTGGGCGGCCTTCTTGAACTCGGCCGGCTTCTTCCCGGTCTTATCGGCGAGCACCTTGTAGATCGCCTTGGCGCGCGACCCCTCGGTGATGGTGACGTTGACCGTGTCGATGTTCTCCGGGTTGGCGAGGATCTCGACGGCGTCGGCGGCCTTCATCTGCTTCTTCAGCGGGTAGAACCCGACCTGGACGGTCAGCCCCTCGGCGTTGGCCGCCTCGATGAAGGCATCGACCGACTCCACCACGCCGACCTCCTTCAGGCTGCGGCCGACGGCTGAGACGGAGTCGCCCTCGTGCACCTCGAAGGAGACCGGGTCGGTGCCGGGTCCGGGGTAGTCGGCGGGCGGCGCGACCATGTCCCTGACGTAGTCGATCGCCCGGTCCCCCACGAAGTAGAACCCACCGAGGACCACCGCCATGGCCACCAGGACGGCCAGACAGCCACCGAAACGTCGCTTGCGCTTGGGCGGCTTCTCGTCGAAGTAGGGATCGTGATCTGCGGGACCACCCTCGAAGAACGCCGGCTGCTGCTGGTAGCTCGGCCCGCCGTAGCCGCCCGGACGCTGCTGCGGCTCCTGCCGGCCGTAGCCCGGCGGGGGTGTCCCGGCACCGGGCACCGGACGGGGCCCCGGGCGTCGACCCGGCTGGCCCTGCTGCTGCGGCGGCATCTGACCCGGCATCTGACCCGGCATCTGACCCGGCACCTGGCCGGGCATCTGCGGCGGCATCCGCCGTGGGTCTCGGGGATCCTGCGGCGGCTGCTGCCGTGGCGGATGGCCACCGCGCGGATCGCGACCATATGACCCCTGGCCAGGGCGACGCGGGTCGCGCGGGTCCGGGGGGTAGTAGCGCTCACTCAATGACCGACCTCAACGATCTCTCCAGGCGCGGTCCCCGAAGCGCGCTCACTGTCCAATGCGTGTTGCAGGATCACAACCGCCGCGGCCATGTCCACCACGGCTCGGCGGTTCTGGCCCTTGCGACCTCGGTCTCGGAGCATAGCCTCCGCGGAAACGGTTGTAAGTCGTTCGTCGACGAGGCGTACCGGGACCGGAGCCACTCGTCGCGCCAAGGACGCGGCGAAGTCCCGGACCTTAGCAGTCGCTGGGTTCTCCCCTCCCTTGAGGGACCGGGGCAGCCCGACGACCACCTCGAGCATCGTCGACTCCTCGGCGATCTCGGCGACGATCTCCTGCAGACGCGCCAGGTCTCCGCGGCCCTTCTTCACCGTCTCGAGCGGCGTCGCCAGGAACCCCGTGGGGTCACTCCTGGCGACGCCGATCCGGGCGTCGCCAGGATCGAGACCGAGGCGCACGCCGTGGCGCATCAGGCTTGCGCTACCAGCGTCGCGACCATTCCGAGCGCCGTGTCGATCTTGGAGACATCGGTGCCACCGCCCTGCGCGAAGTCCGGCTTGCCACCGCCACGACCGCCGACGACCGGCGCGAGCTCCTTGATCAGGTCACCCGCCTTGACGCCCTTGGCGATGCCGGCCGGGTTGACCGCGGCCACGATCGCCACCTTGTCGTCAGCGTCGCCGACGAGCACGACAGCCGCCGGAGCCTCACCGAGCCGGGAGCGTACGTCCTGGGCGAGCGTGCGAGCGTCGCCGCCGCCCACCCCCGGGACCCGCTGGGCGACGAGCTGGACGCCGTTGACGTCGACCGCGGTGGCCGCGATCGAGCCACCGGAGGCGAGCAGCTGTGCCGTACGCGCCCGGGCGATCTCCTTCTCGGCGGCCTTGAGCCGCTCCATCAGGTCGGAGACCCTGCCGACGACGTCGTCGGACTTCGTCTTGAGCAGCAGGTTGAGCTCGGAGACCACGTCGCGCTCACGGGCGAGGTAGTTGAAGCCCTCGACGCCCGTGTAGGCCTCGATGCGCCGGTTGCCGGAGCCCACGGAGGCCTCCGAGGTGACCACGACGGTGCCGATCTGGGCGGAGTGGTCCACGTGGGTGCCCCCGCACAGCTCACGCGACCAGGGGCCGCCGATCTCGACGACGCGCACCTTGGAGTCGTCGTAGGTCTCGCCGAAGAGCGCGATCGCGCCCCACTCCTTGGCCTGTGGCAGGGTCATGTAGTCCCACGCGACCGGCAGATCGGCCCGCAGCGCGTTGTTGGAGACCTCCTCGATCTCGTGCATCTGCTCGGGCGTGAGGCCCTTGGTCCAGCCATAGTCGAGACGCAGGTAGCCGGGGCGGTTGTAGGAACCCGACTGCAGTGCGGTCGGGCCGAGCACCTCCCGCAGCGCCGCGTGTACCACGTGGGTGCCGGAGTGGGCCTGGCGGGCGCCGAGACGCCACTCGGGGTCGACCTGCGCGTGCACGAGGCCACCCCCGTGGAACTCGCCGTCGACGACCCGGACCTGGTGGACCACGAGACCCTTGACCGGCCGCTGCACGTCGACGACCTCGAGCCGGCCACCGTCGAACTCGATGATGCCCGCGTCGGCGGACTGACCACCGGACTCGGCGTAGAACGGGGTGCGGTCGAGGACGATCTCACCGATCTCCTCGGGGCCGAGCACGTCGACCCGCTTGCCCTCCTTGAGGAGAGCGATCGGCTTCGACTCGGTGTCGAGGGTCGTGTAGGCCTGCCAGTCGGTCGGCCCGTTGGCATCGAGGATGCCGCGGTAGACCGACACGTCGGCGTGCTGACCCTTTTTGGCGCGCGCGTCGGCCTTGGCCCGCTCACGCTGCTCGGTCATCAGACCGCGGAAGCCCGGCTCGTCGACCTCGAGGCCCGCCTCGGCCGCCATCTCGAGGGTCAGGTCGATCGGGAACCCGTACGTGTCGTGGAGCTGGAACGCCTTAGCGCCGGTGAACGTGGTGGATCCGCTCGACTTCACCTCGGTCGCGGCCAGGTCGAAGATCTGGGTGCCGGCCGCGAGGGTCTTGCGGAAGGCCTCCTCCTCGGCGTCCGCGACCCGCTTGATCCGGTCCCAGCCGGTGTGCAGGTCGGTGTAGGTCTCCCCCATCTTGTCGCGGGAGATCGGCAGCAGCTCGGGCATCGCCGGGTCCTCGTAGCCCAGCAGGCGCATGTTGCGGATCGCGCGGCGCATCAGCCGCCGCAGGACGTAGCCGCGGCCCTCGTTGCCGGGGGTCACCCCGTCGCTGATCAGCATCAGCGAGGAACGCACGTGGTCGGCGACGACGCGGAAGCGCACGTCGTCCTCATAGGTGGCGCCGTACTTCTTCCCGGTCAGCTCCATCGCCTTCTCGATGACCGGGAAGACCACGTCGGTCTCGTACATGTTCGCCTTGCCCTGCATCAGGTAGGCGACGCGCTCGAGTCCGAGCCCGGTGTCGATGCCGGTCTGCGTCAGCGGGCCGTCGATGTCGACGTCGTACTTGGACCGCGCCGCGACGACGTTGTCCTGCATGAAGACGAGGTTCCAGAACTCCAGGTAGCGGTCGCCGGCGTCCCAGTCACGGTCGGCACCGAACTCGGGGCCCCGGTCGATCAGGATCTCCGAGCACGGGCCGCCGGGCCCGGGCACGCCCATGGACCAGTAGTTCTCGCTCGGGGGCAGCCGGACGATGCGGTCGTCGGGCAGGCCGGAGATCTTCTTCCAGAGCGCGACCGCCTCCTCGTCGCCGTTGAGCACCGACGGGTAGAGGGCCGACTCGTCGAAGCCGAAGCCACCGTCGGCGACCGACTTGGTGACCAGCTCCCAGGCGAGCGTGATCGCGCCCTCCTTGAAGTAGTCACCGAAGGAGAAGTTGCCGCACATCTCGAAGAAGGTGCCGTGCCGGGTGGTCTTGCCGACCTCCTCGATGTCGGGCGTGCGGATGCACTTCTGCACCGACGTCGCCCGGTCGTAGGGCGGAGTTGCCTGCCCCAGGAAGTAGGGCTTGAAGGGAACCATGCCTGCGTTGACGAAGAGCAGGTTGGGGTCGTCGAGCAGCAGCGATGCCGACGGCACCACCGTGTGCTCGCCGACACTCGTGTTCTCGGCGAAATGCGCCGTGAAACGGCGGCGGATCTCCGCCGTGCTCAACCACTCCATCAGGGGTTACTGCCTTCCATGTTCTGCCTCGGGTCCTCGGTTGGCCCGTTCAATCCAAGTTTCTGCTGACCGGCACCGTTGGCGCCAATCTGTTTCGGACCAGCGGTCCTGGCTTCGATCCACTCGCGCAGCTCGAGCTCCTTCTCGGCCTTGCCGGTGGCCAGCTCCTCGCGGAAGATCCGCGCGCCGACCCCGAGCGCCTGGGCTCGGTCGCGCAGGCCGTCGGCGGTGAAGGCCTCTGCGGCCCGCCGCCCCTTGACCACCGCGTACACGCCGGCGCCCGCGCCGACCACGAACCAGATCGCACCCCTCATCGGGAGTCCTCCATACGTACGTCCTCGTCAACTGCCGCGCGCTGGCGCGCACGGTATTCGCGCAGCGCCTCGCGCATCTCGCTCTTCCGGTCCTTGCGTGCCCGCTTGACCTCGCGGTGCATCTCGTAGCGGATCTTGAACCGCACCTCGGGCGAGAGCGCCCGGCGCACCCCGTGGACCAGCGCGGCGCCGTGCACCACGGTCTCCCGGAACACGGCGTCCGCGAAGGCGGGTGCGGTCAACGTACGCTGCACCACCTGCTCGACCTCGGCAGGCTCGCCGTCCTCCCCGAGGGAGGTGATCACATACTCCCTCTCGGCCAGGTCCCGGCGCCGTCGCCGGCCGACCGGCTCGGGCGGGGTCAGCCGCTTCTCCAGCGCCTCGAGCCGCTCGCGCAGCTCGGCCTCGCTGGCCTCCGCCTCCTCGAGCCGGCGCCGCGCGGCGCGGCGCGCCCGGAGCGCGAGCAGCACGGTCGCCAGCGCGATGAGGACCAGGACCCCCACCGCGGTCAGCGTCGCCACCAGCGCCCACCCGGGCATGCTCGAGTTCGTCATGGTGCGCCTACCCTATCCATCCTGGCCGCGCACGATTTTCCGGACACGCTCCCAACGTTCCTTCACTCCGGCCTCGGCTCCGTGGGTGGTCGGCTGGTAGTACTCCGCTTCGGCAACCGCGTCCGGCGCGTACTGCTGCGTCGCGATGCCGAACGGCTCGTCGTGGGCGTACTTGTACGCCTTCCCGTGCCCGATCTTCTTCGCGCCCTCGTAGTGGGCGTCGCGCAGGTGCGGCGGGACGTTGCCGATCTTCCCGGCCGCGACGTCGGCGCGCGCGGCGAAGATGGCGTTGGTGACCGCGTTGGACTTCGGCGCGACCGCGAGCGCGATCGTCGCGTGCGCCAGGGTGAGCTGTGCCTCCGGCATCCCGATCAGCTGCACCGTCTGCGCCGCGGCGACCGCGGTCTGCAGCGCCGTCGAGTCGGCCAGGCCGATGTCCTCGGAGGCGAGGATCATCAGCCGGCGGGCGATGAAGCGCGGGTCCTCCCCCGCCTCGATCATCCGCGCCAGGTAGTGCAGGGCGGCGTCGGCGTCCGAGCCGCGCACCGACTTGATGAAGGCGCTGACCACGTCGTAGTGCTGGTCACCCTGCCGGTCGTAGCGCACCGCCGCCTGGTCGACGGCCCGCTCGGCGGCCTCGAGGGTGATCTCTCCCTCGGATGCGGCTCCCGCAGCCGCCTCCAGATAGGTCAGCGACCGGCGCGCATCACCGCCGGCGAGGCGGACCAGATGGTCGAGCGCGTCCTCGGCGATCGTCACCGACCCACCGAGCCCGCGCTCGTCCTCCAGAGCCCGAAGGAGTACGCCGCGGATGTCGTCGTCGGTCAGCGACTCCAACCGCAGCAGGAGCGAGCGGGACAGCAGCGGCGAGATCACCGAGAAGAAGGGGTTCTCCGTGGTGGCGGCGACCAGCGTGACCCAGCGGTTCTCGACGCCGGGCAGCAGCGCGTCCTGCTGCGCCTTGCTGAACCGGTGCACCTCGTCGACGAAGAGCACCGTCTCCTTGCCGGTCGCGACCAGCTGGGCGCGGGCCGCGTCGATCGCCGCCCGGACCTCCTTGACACCGGCCGAGACGGCCGAGACCTCCACGAAGCGGCGGTCGGTGGAGCCGCTCACGATCGAGGCGATGGTGGTCTTCCCGGTCCCCGGCGGCCCCCACAGCAGCAGCGAGAGCGACTGTCCGCCCTCGACCACCTGGTGCAGCGGCGACCCGGACGCCTTGAGCGAGCTCTGGCCCACGAGCTCCTCGAGCGTACGCGGCCGCATCCGCACCGCCAGGGGCGCGGCCGCATGGTCGCTGTGGCTCAGCGACCCGCCACGCGAGGCGCCCGCGGCAGCCCCCATCTCAAACAACCCGTCCACACGCCAACCCTAGTGGCCGGCACCGACAGGCTCAGCCGACAGGGGTGGGGGTCAGGTGAGGCGTACGCGCGGGTCGAGCACGCTGTAGAAGAGGTCGACCAGGAGGTTGGTGACCACGATGATCAAGGCAGAGATCAGCGTGGTCGCCTCGATGACCGGCAGGTCGCTCTGGCTGACCGCGTTGAGTGCCCGGAGACCGAGGCCGGGGATGCCGAAGATCAGCTCGGTGAAGATGGTGCCCGTCAGCAGTGCTCCGAAGTCGATGCCGAAGATCGTCACGATCGGCACGACGGCCGCGCGCAGGGCGTGCTTGTTGACGATCCTGCGCTCGTGAAGCCCCTTGGCTCGCGCCGTGCGGACGTAGTCCTCGTTGAACGCCTCGATCATCGACCCGCGGGTGAACCGGGCGTACTTGGAGGAGTTCACCAGGCCGAGCGCGAGCCAGGGCAGCAACAGGCCCCACGCCCACTTCAGCGGTGAGTCGGTCAGCGGTGTGTAGCCCTCCTGCGGGAAGATCCCGGCCTGGACCGCCAGATAGAGGAAGGCGAGCAGGACGAACAGGTAGTACGGGATCGACTCGATCACCAGGGTCGCACCGATGACCGCCTTGTCCGCCGAGCTCCCTCTGCGTCTGGCCGCGAACATCCCGATGGGCACACCGATGATCAGGATCGTGACGCCCGCGCCGACCGCGACCGAGACCGTCGGCCCGATCCGGTCCTTGATGTCGTCCCAGACATTGACCCGGTAGATGAAGCTGACCCCGAAGCACGGGGCCTCACAATCGTACGACTCGGAGCCGAAGGCGATCTCGCGACCCTGGAAGATGCCGGTCATGTACTCGGTGTACTGAACATGGAGCGGCGCATCCAGGTTGAGCGCCTCCCGGATCGCGTCCTGACGCTCGGCGGTGCACTTGGGCTCCGGGCACATCGCGTCCGCCGGGTCGCTCGGGCCATAGGTGAAGAGCGCGACGACCGCCACCGAGATCACGAACAGCACGAGCACTGCCGAGATCAACCGGCGTACGACAAAACCGATCATGGACCGAACGACTCACTTCCTGGAAGACAGCTCACGGGCTCGACGCCCCGGGTGGGCC
>NZ_JBHVGB010000035.1:0-41103 GCF_042801335.1 Nocardioides sp. NPDC057577
CTCCAGGAGCGCCTTGGCGGTCGAGACGCTGGACTGCGGGTTCTGGCCGGTGATCAGGGTGCCGTCGACGACGACGGTGTCACTCCAGGGCTCACCGGTCTCGACGATCCCGCCGGCGGCGCGCATCCGCTGCTCGACCGAGTAGGGGATGGCGTCGCCGTAGCCGCCCTGCTGCTCCTCGGTGTCGGTGAACCCGGTCATCCGGCGCCCGCCGAAGAGCCAACCGCCCTCGCCGGTCGCGGCGAGGAGACCGGCGACGCCGTGGCACAGCGCGACGACCGGTCGCCCGGCGGAGTCGGTGGCCGCCAGGAGCGCGGCGAGCGCGGGGTCCGAGACCAGGTCGGTCATCGGGGCGTGGCCGCCGGGGATGTAGACGGCGTCGTAGGCCGCCGGGTCGATGTCGGCGAGCACCAGCGGGTGCGCGAGCTCTCCTTCGAGGGTCGCGAGGTAGGCGCGGAAGCGCTCGGCATCCTCGGACTGGACGCCACCCTGCTCGCTGAGCGAGAGCGCGTCGACCGTCGGCGCCCGGCCACCCGGGGTGGCGATGTCGATCTCGACGCCGGCCTTCACGAGCGTCTCGTGAGAGGCGGCGACCTCCTCGGCCCAGTAGCCGGTCGGGTGCTCGGTGCCGTCGGCGAGAACGAGGGAGTCGGCCGCGGAGACGACCATCAGTACGCGTGTCATGGTTCTTCCTTAAGTTCGGTTCGGTGATGACCTAACGACCACCATCTCCAGCTTCACTCCCGGAACCAGGGAGCAGGTCATAATGATTTCTATGACCTCGCTCGATCTCTGGGAAGCGTTCGCACACGCCTACCGGGAGCGGTCGATCAGCGCCGCGGCCCGTCGCCTCGACCTCTCCCAGCCCGCGGTGACCGCACGGATCCGCAAGCTCGAGCACGAGCTCGACACGACCCTGTTCGAGCGCTCCCGCACCGGGCTGGTGCCGACCGGCCGGGCCGACGCGCTCGCCGCCCGGATCACCCCGCTGGTCGACCAGCTCCGCGGCGCCGTCGGCACCGAGCCCTCGATCGGCCCGGCGAACATCCGGATCGGTGGCGCCGCGGACGTGATGACCACCCGGATCGTGCCCGCCCTCGCCCCACTCGTCCGCGAGGGCCTCGACGTGACGGTGACCACCGGCCTGGCCCAAGACCTCCTCGACGACCTCGCCGAGGACCGTCTCGACCTCGTCGTCTCCTCCGTACGCCCCGCCGACGAGAGGCTTCGGTCGACCGTGCTGGTCGACGAGGAGTTCCTCCTCGTCGCGGCCCCGGCGGTCGCGGCACAGGTCGACCCCACCGAGCTGGCGCAGGACCCGGTCCGCGCCCTCGCCGCTGTGCCGCTCGCGGCCTACTCCCCCGACCTCCCGATCATCAGACGCTACTGGCTGACCGAGTTCGACGAACGCCCCATCAACCGCACCGCGCTCGTGCTGCCCGACCTGCGCGGCATCCTCCGCGCGGTCGTCGCCGGCATCGGCGCCTCGGTGCTGCCCCGCTACCTCGTCGACGGCGCACTCGCCGACGGCACCGTCGTACGCCTCCACACACCTCGGCTCGGGCCGCTCAACACCCTCTGGCTCGTCACCGGCCCCGATGCTCCACCGGCCGTCGCCCACGTCTGCCGGCACCTGAGCGCCGAGGCCGCCGGCTGGGCGAGCACCTGATTCCGAGACGATCAATATGTTTTAGTCAAGTGAGTTACTCTACTTAAATGAGCGATGCCCTCACCGACTACACCGCCCACGTCCGTGACCTCTTCGGGCCGACCCCGACACCCTGGGTAAGCGAGACCGGGACCGACCACGACGTGCTGGTCGTCGGCGCGGGACAGGCCGGGCTCGGGGTCGGGTTCGCCCTGCGACGGTTCGGGATCAGCCGCGTCTCGGTGATCGATGCCGCCGCTCCCGGCGAGAAGGGCGTGTGGCGCGGCATCGCCCGGATGCGGCGGCTGCGTACGCCGAAGGTCTGGCCGGACCCCGAGTTCGGCTTCCCCGAGCTGAGCTTCCGCAGCTGGTTCACCCGGCTCCACGGGCGAGCGGCGTACGAGGATCTCGACCGGATCCCGCGCACGACCTGGGCGGACTACCTCGACTGGATCGAGCAGGTCGTCGAGGTGCCGGTGAGGCACCGGACCAGGCTGCTCGACGTCGAGCCGGGCCCGAGGTATCTGAGCGTGAGGCTCGAGGTCACCGACGCGGCCGGCGGCCGGCACCAGAGGACCGAGACGACGCGCAAGCTCGTGCTCGCCAACGGTGTCGAGAGCACCGGCGGACCCGCCTACCCGGCGGCGATCGCCGGTCTGCCGGCCCACCTGAAGGCACACACGGCCGACCGGATCGACCTCACCGCGCTCACCGGACGCCGGGTCGCGGTGCTGGGAGCGGGCGCCTCGGCGCTCGACATCGCCGGCGCCGCGCTGGAGTCCGGCGCCGCCGAGGTCCACCTCTTCGTACGCCGCGACGAGCTCGTCGTGCAGGGCCCCGGCGTCGTCGGCGGACTGACCCTCGGCGCGCGGGAGAGCTTTCACCGCCTCAGCGACGCCGACCGCTGGCAGCGGAAGGTGGTCCAGGCGCGGGCCGGGCGCAGCTGCACCCTCGAGTCGGTGCAGCGCGCCGCCGCCTTCGACGGCTTCCACGTCCATCTCGACGCCGAGTGGCACACCGCGAGGGCGGTCGGCGACCGGATCGTGGCCGAGGCCGCCGACGGCATCCACGAGGTCGACCTGGTGATCGCCGGCACCGGCTACCAGTACGACCCGGCCACCCGCCCCGACCTCGCCCGGCTGGCCGCGGACATCGCGACCTGGGGCGACCGCTACCACCCGCCGGCCGACCTCGCCCACGACGAGCTCGCCCGCTGGCCCTATCTCGGCGACGGCTACGAGCTGAGCGAGAGGTCACCGGGCAGCGCGCCCTGGCTGGGCCGCGTCCACGTCTTCTCGGCCGCGGCAGGGCTCAGCTTCGGGATCCCGGTCGGTGACGTGATGAGCCTGGCCACGGGCATCCCCCGCCTCGTCGACGCGATCGGCCACGACCTCTACGTCGAGGACCAGGCCGCCCCCACCGTCGCCGGGACGCCCGCCGCGGCGGCCTCCTTCCGGGACGCGTACGCCCACGCGATCTGGACCCCCGACCTCGCCGAGGACCTCCGACCGACCGGCACCTGACCGGCACCTGATCCGGGCAGGAGGCCCGGTCAGGGCGCCGGCGCGTGCCGCGTCCCCGGGATCGCCTCGATCAGCGACCGCGTGTAGTCGTCGGACGGGTTCGCGAAGATCTCCTCGACCGGCCCCGACTCGACGACGGCACCGGCCCTCATCACGGTCACGTCGTCGGCCACGAGCCTGACCACACCGAGGTCATGGGTGACGAAGACGTACGTCAGCCCGAGCTCGGCCTGCAGGTCGACCAGGAGCTGGAGAATCTGGGCCTGCACCGAGACGTCGAGAGCACTGACGGCCTCGTCGAGCACGATCACCTTCGGCTCGAGCGCCAGCGCGCGAGCGATGGCGACCCGTTGCCGCTGGCCTCCCGAGAGCTGGCCGGGCAGCCGCTGGGCGTAGCTGTCGTCGAGCGCGACGGCGGCCAGCAGCTCGCTGACCCGCTCGGCCCGCTCCGCCCGTGTACGGGCCAGGCCGAAGGCCCGCAGCGGCTCGGCGATCAGCCTGCTGACGGTGAACCGCGGGTCCAGGGAGGTGAACGGGTTCTGGAAGACGAACTGCAGGTCACGACGTACGCCGCGCCACTCCCGGCGACCCAGCGCGGTGAGCTCGGTGCCGTCGACGTGCACGGTGCCACCGTCGGGGCTGGTGAAGCCGACCAGGATCCCGGCCAGCGTGGACTTCCCGGCCCCGGACTCACCGACGATGGCGTGGGTTGTGCCGCGGCGTACGAGGAGCCGGGCGTCGTCGAGGGCACGCAGCTCGCTCCGGGTTCCCCGGCCGCGCAGGCGGTAGGTCTTGGTCAGCCCTTCGGCCACCAGAGCGGGTTCACCGGCGGTCGACTCGGCGACGCTGCTGGGACGCAGCCGGCCTTCGTGCCGCGACGGCGCGGCCTCCAGGAGCCGGCGGGTGTAGGGGTCCGAGGCCGAGGTGAGGACCTGGGCGACGTCGCCCTCCTCGACGAGCCGGCCCTCCTGCATGACCGCGATCCGGTCGGAGCGGTCCAGGGCGACACCGAGGTCGTGGGTGACGAGCAGGACCCCGAGGTCGAGCTCCTCGCGCAGCCCGGCGAGGTGGTCGAGGATGCGCTTCTGGACCGTGACGTCCAGGGCGCTGGTGGGCTCGTCGGCGACGATGATGCTCGGCTTCCCCGCCAGCGCGATGGCGATCAGGGCCCGCTGCTTCATCCCGCCGCTGAGCTCGTGGGGGTACTGGTCGAAGACCCGCTCGGCATCGGCCAGCCCGGCGGCCCGCAGGCTCTCCAGCGCCGCCTCACGGTGGGCCGCGGAGTCGCGGCGCCCGTCCTGGGCGTTGAACCGGACCGCCTCGATGACCTGGTGGCCGATCCGCTTGACCGGGTTCAGCGAGGTGTTGGGGTCCTGCGGGATGAACCCGACGTGGTTGCCGCGCACCAGCCGCATCCGCTTGTCCGGCCAGCCGGTGACGTCGACGCCGGAGTAGGCGATCGTGCCGCGGCCGATCCGGGCCGAGGGCGGCAGCAGGCCGAGGGCGCCCTGGACCAGCGTGGTCTTGCCGGAGCCGGACTCCCCCACCAGCGAGACGAGCTCGCCGGGTCGCACCTCGAGGCTGATGCCGCGTACGGCCGGGGTCCAGCCGCGACCGGTGCGGTAGTCGATCGCGAGGTCGTCGATGCGGAGCAGGGGGTCTGGGCCGACGCTCATCTGCCGATGTCCTTCCTGAAGGAGGTGCTGATGCGGTGGGTCGCGATCACCACGACCGCGAGGGCCGCGCCGGGCAGCAGAGAGGTCCACGGGTAGGCGGCGACGAAGTCGCGGCCCTCGGCGACCAGCAGCCCCCACTCCGGCTCGGGCGGCGGCGCGCCGTAGCCGAGGAACCCGAGCCCGGCGACGGCCAGGATGGCGGTGCCGATCTCGAGCGCCGCCAGGGCCAGCACCGAGGCCATCGAGTTGGGCACGATGTGGTGGACCACCACGCCCAGGCGGCCGACCCCGAGGCCGTACGCCGCCTTGACGTAGTCGCGCGAGGCGACGCTGAGCACCTCGGCGCGCATGACCCGCGCGAAGGAGGCGATCGAGGAGATCCCGACCGCGAGCGCGATGTTGTTGGTGGAGTAGCCGAGCACCGAGACGATCACCATCGCCAGCAGCAGGCTCGGGATGGCCAGGAAGACGTCGACCACCCGCATGATCACCGTGTCGACCAGGCCGCCGGCGAAGCCCGCGACCAGCCCGACCAAGGCACCGATCCCGAAGGCGATCGCCACCGCGAGCAGGGTCGCGGTCAGCGTGGTCGCGGCACCGTAGACGCTCCTGGCGTAGAGGTCGCGGCCGAGCCGGTCGGTGCCGAACCAGTGCTCGGCGCTCGGTGGGGCGAAGCTGGCGTCGGGGTTGCCCTCGTAGGGGCTGAAGTGGGTGAACAGGCCTGGGACGACCGCCCAGCCCACCGCGACCAGGACGATGACCCAGGCAAGCAGGAGCACCGGCTGTCGGACCAGGTCGGTCACGGGGCCGGCGAGTCTGCGCAGCCACGTCAGCGTCGTGCTCCGAGGGTGTCTGCGCTCCTCGGAGGCGAGCGCTGAGCTGAGAACGTCGGCGGTCATGGTGGCTCCTCAGGCGGTCGCGAGGGTGGCCCGCAGGCGCGGGTCCAGCAGCGGATAGATCAGGTCGACGACGAGGTTGATCAGCGCGAAGCTCGCCGCGACGAGCACGACGATCCCCTGCACGACCGGGATGTCGAGGGTGTTGATCGCGGTCTGGGTCATCCGGCCGATCCCCTGGCGCGCGAAGACGGTCTCGGTGATGACCGAGCCGGCGATCAGGTTGCCGAAGGTGATCCCGGCGATCGTGAGCGCGGGCAGGCTGGCGTTGCGGAAGACGTCGCCGATGATCACCTGCCCGCGAGAGGCGCCCTTGGCCCAGCTGGTCGTGACGTAGCCGGAGTGGAGCTCGGCCGCGAAGGAGCGTACGAGGAGCTGGGCGATCGGCCCCGCGACCGGGATCGCGAGGGTGATCAGCGGGAGCACCAGGCTGCGCCAGCCGTCGTCGCCGAAGGCCGGGAACCAGCCCAGCCGGAACGCGAAGACCTGCAGGAGCAGGATCCCGGAGAGGAACACCGGCACCGAGACCGCGCTCGTGGGCAGCGCCTCGACCAAGCGGCGCAGCCACTCCTGCCGGGTGGCCGTGGCGACCAGGGCGATCACGAAGGCGATCACCAGCGCCAGCACCAGCGCGCCGAGGGCGAGCAGCAGGGTGCTGGGCAGCACCGCGGCGACCCCGGCGCTGACCGAGCGTCCCGACTGGACCGAGTTGCCGAAGTCGCCGGTCAGCGCGTGCCACAGCCGCTCGAGGTACTGCACGAGGACCGGGTCGTTGAAGCCGTACGTGTCGGCGACCTGCTCCCTGACCTCCGGCGTCACCGTGTTGAGCTCGGCCGGGTCGAACATCAGGTCCACCGGGTTGGCGGGCAGCACGTAGAGCAGGACGAAGGTCAGCGTGAACGCCGCCCAGACCACGAACGCGGCCCGCCCCACCTTGAGTGCGACGTAGCGCAGCATGGGATCACTTGTTCTTCCAGGTGTCGACGAAGTGGTTGCGAGACTGGGCGTCGAAGACGATCCCGTGCACGTAGTCCGCGTGGGCGATGACCTGGGACGGGTTGTAGACCGGGTTGACCAGGGCGTACTTGTCGAGCACCAGGTCCTGGGCGGCCGCGGCGTACTCCTTGCGCTTGGCGTCCTCGAGGGTCGTCTCCTGGCGGCCGAGGGTGGCGGCGACCTCGGCGGCGTCGACGTCGGGGGTCTTGTCGCCGAGGTAGGCCTGGTTGCCGATCTCCGGGTTGTACTGGAGGTTGAGCACCGTCGGGTCGTTGCGCGAGCGGTTGGCGGCGGCGGCGTTCCACTCGGTGGCGACCTTGGTCTGCTCGGCGGCGTAGTCGGCCAGCGGCAGCACGTTGAGCTGCACGTCGATGCCGATCTTCTTCAGATCGGCCTGGATCGACTCGTAGGCCGGCTTGTTGGCCACCAGGTTGCTGATCCCGACGACCTTGACGGTCAGCAACTTGTCGCCCTTGACCCGGATCCCGTCGGGGCCGGGCTTCCAGCCGGCGTCGTCGAGGAGCTTCGCGGCCTCGTCCGGGTCGTAGCGGAGGACGTCCTTGCTGTGGTCGACGTAGCCGGTCACCGACGGCGCCAGGATCGAGGTGGCGATCGAGTAGGAGTCGGTCAGCACGGTCTTCTCGACCGCCTCGCGGTCCCAGCCGAGCTGGATCGCCCGGCGTACGGCGAGCTCGTTGGTCGGGAACAGGGAGGCGTTGAGGTTCCACACGATCGCGGTGCCGGAGACGCCACGGCTGATGATCGAGAAGCCGGCGTCCTCGAGCGGCTTCTCGTCGGTGGTGCCGACGTCCAGGGTCGCGTCGAGCGCCCCCGACCTCAGTGAGCCGGTGCGTACGCTCGCCTCCGGGATGGTGTTGAAGACGATCTTGTCGAGGTACGCCTCACCCTCGTGCTTCAGCGACGGCGGCGACCAGTCGTAGCCCTTGCGCCGCACCAGCACCGTCTTGTCCTGCTCCTTCCACGACTCATAGACGAACGGGCCGGTCCCGACCACCTTGGTGGCGTCCGCGGAGCGCTGCTCGGCGCTCAGCTTCAGCGTGTTGGGCGAGAGGAACCCGGGGCCGGCGTTGGCGGTGAACGAGACGGCCTGCAGGGCGCTGCCCAGGGGCTGGTCGAAGCGGAGGCGGACCGTGTGCTCGTCGACGACGTCGGTGCCGGCATAGCCGGGGAAGAGGGTGGCGCCGTTGGGGAGGATCCCGAGCTTCGGGTCACCCTGGATGTACTGGTCGAAGTTGGCCTTCACGGCCGCGGCGTCGAAGGGCTCGCCGTCGCTGAAGGTGACGTCGTCACGCAGGTGGAAGGTGAACTGCGTGAGCACGTCGTTGACCTCCCACTTCGTGGCCAGCCAGGGCGTGATCTTCCCGGTGTCGGGGTCCTGCCAGGTCAGCTTGTCGGTGATGTTGTCGGCGATGATCGACTCGGCGTAGTTGGTGCCCCACTGCGGGTCGGGGCTGCGCTGGTAGTCGATCAGGCCGAACTCGAGGGTGCCGCCGCGCACGGGCTTGTCGCTCCCGGCCGCGGTCTCCTCACCGCCTCGGGCGGCGACGATGCCGCCGCCGACGGCGAGCACGAGCACGGCGGCTGCCGCGCCGGCGATCCAGGGCCATCTGCGGCGGTTGCGCGCGGTGGCGTTCTCGATGGAGCTGCGTAGGTCGCTCATGGGGGTTCTCTCTCCGGTCCGTGCGAAGTGGGGGTGTTGGCGGTGTCGGTCGGTCAGGCGGAGGCGTCGACCGCGGCCGGGCCGCGGTCTCGCTCCCAGAGGGGCAGGCCGAGGCGCTCGCGCAGCGTCGTGCCGGGTGTGGCCGTGCGGAAGAGGCCGCGCTCGACGAGGATCGGCACCACCTGGTGGGCGAAGCGGTCGAAGTCGACGGCCGTGTCGGCGTACATGATCGTGAAGCCGTCCGCGGCTCTGGCCCGCCACCAGGCCTCGAGGTCGTCGGCGATCTGCTCGGCCGAGCCGACGACCAGGCGGTGGCCGCCGCCGGGGACACCGGCGGTGGCGCGCACCAGCTCGCGTGCCGAGAGCGGCCGCTCGGCGAGCAGCGCGCGGGTGCTCACTCGGAAGCCCGCCGAGCCACCCTCCGCGACGGGGATGTCGGGGAGCTCCTCGGCGCGGATCGGCTCGTCCAGGTCACGCTCGCCCAGCCCGAGGACGGCGAGGTTGGCGCGGGCGATGTCGTCGAACGGCAGAGTGGCGTAGAGCTCCTCGGCCCGGGCATGGGCGTCGGCCTCGTCCTCCCCCACCAGCACGATGACGCCGAGCGAGACCTTCACCGCGTCGGCGCTGCGGCCGGCCGCCACGGCCCGTGCTCGGATGTCGTCGCGGAAGTCGACCGCCTTCGCCCGCGTCTGGGCGACGGTGAAGATGACGTCGGCGAGCGCGGAGCCGAGCCGGAGCCCGCCTTCGGACCCGCCGGCCTGCACCACCACCGGGTGGCCCTGCGGACCGGCAGGCGTCGGCAGCGGCCCGGCCACCTCGAAGAACTCGCCGCGGTGACCGGTCTCGTGGATGAGGTCCGGGTCGGCGTAGCGGCCGGCCTCCTTGTCGGCCAGGATCGCTCCGGGCTCCCACCCGTCCCACAGGTCGCGTACGACCTGCAGGAACTCATGGGCGCGGCGGTAGCGCGTCGGCTTGTCCGGGGTCTCGGCGAGCCCGAAGTTGGCAGCCGCCTTCGGCGCGTAGGTGGTCACCAGGTTCACCGCGGCGCGGCCCTTGGTGACGATGTCGAGCGCCTGGAACCGCCGCGCCAGGTTGTAGGGCGAGTTGTACGTCGTGGAGCTGGTGATCAGCACCCCGACCCGCTCGGTGACCGCCGCCAGGTTCCCGAGCAGCACCAGCGGGTCGATGCCGTTGGCCGGGTTGCGGGCGATGTCGGGCCCGATCGCCGGGCTGTCGCCGAGGAAGATCGCGTCGATCCCGGCCTCGTCCGCGGTCCGGGCCAGCCGCTGGTAGTAGTCGATGTCGAGGTGGGCCGCCGGGTCCGCCGCGGGCAGCCGCCAGGCGGAGCGGAAGTGCCCGGGCGTCATCAGCGACGCCACCAGGTGGAAGCTCATCGGTCCCCCTCCCCCGCCGCACCCGGGCTGGGCTGCCAGCCGAGCCGGCCGGCGACCTCGGTCGAGGCCGCCAGCAGCCGCAGGTGTTCCTCCAGCGGCGGTACGCCGGGGACGAAGCTGACCAGCAGGTCGGTGACCTCCCGGAGCGCCGGGTCGGCGGCCAGCCCGTCGGCGACGGCCTCGACCGGGCCCAGCAGCGCGTTGTCGCGCTCCAGGAACTCCTCCACGCTCAGCTCGGGCTGCCCCTGCCGGGAGACCATCCACGACTGCCACCGGCGGGCACCGGGCGCCACGGCGGCGACCGCGGCCGCCCGCTCGGGGTGCGGGTAGATCGCCCGGGAGACCTGCACCCGCGGCACCCGGTCCGGGTGGACGGCAAGGTGGCCGGCCCGGAACGCCTCGATGATCTCGGCCTGCCGGGCCGGTGTCTGGTTGCGGTTGAAGGCGGTGGCGCGGGAGAGCTGGAGCCCGTCCCCCACCTTCCCGGCGGCCGCCGCCGAGTCGAGCGCGACCGACGGGTCGGACGTGGTGGCCTGCCACAGCCTGCCCCGCAGCCCCGGCGCCGGTGGGTGCAGCACCTCACCGGCACTGTTGAGCGGCTTGCCGTCGAGCACCTGCTGGAGGCGGGCGACGCTGCGGGCGTAGAGCTGGTGGCGGGTGTCGATGTCGCGGCCGAAGGCCTCCCAGGCCGTGGCGAACGGGCCCGACCCGACACCGAGCTCGACCCGTCCGCCGCTGAGCTCGTCCAGGGTCGCGGCCTGCTCGGCCACGACCAGCGGGTCCTCCAGCGGCAGCACATAGACGCCGGTGCCGAGCCCGATCGTGCTGGTGTGCTCGGCGATCGCCGCCAGCAGGACCAGCGGCGCGGAGACGTGCTCGTTGCCCTGACGGAAGTGGCGGTGGATGACCCAGCCGGAGTCGTAGCCCAGCCGCTCGGCCTCCCGGAAGAGCGTGATCGCCTCCCGGTAGGCCCGCGCCGGCGGCAGGTCGTTGTCCAGGTGCAGCAGGAAGCCGAGCCGGAACGGACGCCCGTCCTCGACGCCGGCCCCGATCCGCGGCCTTGCCCCGGCAATCGGTCCCGTGGTGGTCGTCGCTGTCATGGCGTACGTCAGATCTTCAGGCCGGTGCCGTGGACACCGAACTCGTCGATGACGGCCAGCTCCTCGTCGGTGAGCTCGGGTGCCTCCAGCGCCTGGACGTTGTGGTCGAGCTGCTCGGTGGAGCTGGCCCCGATGAGCGCCGAGGTCACCGCGGGGTTGCGCAGCACCCACTGCAGCGCGAGCTGGGCCAGGGACTGGCCGCGGGCCTCGGCGAGCTTGTTCAGCTCGGCGGTGCGGGCGCGGTAGGTCTCGTCGATCACGTCGGACGAGAGGAAGGTGCTGTTCTGCGCCCGGGCGCCGTCCGGGATGGTCTCCAGGTACTTGTCGGTGAGCAGGCCCTGGGCCAGCGGCGAGTAGACGATCAGCCCGAAGCCCTTGTCCAGGGCGAGGTCGGCGAGGCCGTTCTGGTCGATGCTGCGGTCATAGATCGAGTAGCGCGGCTGGTGGATCAGCAGCGGCACACCCTCGGCCTCCAGCAGATCGGCGATCGCGGCGGCACGGTCGGGCTTGTAGTTGGAGATGCCGACGTAGAGCGCCTTGCCGGAGCGCACCGCGGTCGCCAGCGCGCTCGCGGTCTCCTCCACCGGCGTGGTCAGGTCCGGGGTGTGGTGGTAGAAGATGTCGACGTAGTCGGTGCCCAGGTCGCGCAGGCTGTGCTCCAGCGAGGAGAGCAGGTTCTTCCGGGAGCCGCCCTTGAGGTACGGGCTGGGGCCGGTGGCGCCGCCGGCCTTGGTGGAGAGCACCAGCTCGTCGCGGTAGCCGGCCAGCTCGCGGCGCAGCACCTGCCCGAAGGTCTTCTCGGCCGCCCGGTGCGGTGGCCCGTAGCGGTTGGCGTTGTCGAAGTGGCTGATCCCGAGGTCGAAGGCGTGCAGGATGATCTCCCGCTGCGTCTCGAAGGCGTAGTCGGCGCCGAACTTCTGCCACAGGCCGAAGGAGATCGCGGGCAGGTCCAGGCCGGAACGGCCCGTACGCCGGTACGGAACCTTCTCGTAGCGGTCCTCGGCCGCGGCGTGGACTCGCTGGTAGTTGGGGAACTGGTCGGTCATCGTGACCCTCTCGTCGTGGTGGTGGGTTGTCGGTGTGGAGGTCAGGCGCGGCGGCGACGGCGGAGTGCGTCGGGCTGCAGGGACGGGGTGTCCCGCCCGGTGTCGCGCTCGAGGAACTGGGTGCCGGGGTCGACGATCTCGTCGATCCGGTCGAGCACGTCGTCGCTCAGCTCGACGGTGGTCGCCTTGAGGTAGCTCTCGAGATGGTCGGCGGTGCGCGGGCCGATGATGACGCTGCTGACGGCCGGGTGGTTGAGCGCGAACGCGACGGCGAGCTCGATCAGGGTGAGCCCGTTCTCCTCGGCGAGGCGGGCGAGCGCGTCGGCGGCGGCGAGCTTGCGCTGGTTGCGCTCGGCCGCGAGGTCGAAACGACCCGGGATCAGGTCGGCCCGCGCGGAGGTGGGCTGCTCGGCGCCGATGCGGTAGCCGCCGCTGAGCCAGCCCGCGGCCAGCGGACCGTAGCTGAGCACCCCGACGCCGTACTTCTCCACGACCGGGAAGACCTCGCGCTCGGCGCCGCGGACCAGCAGGGAGTACGGCAGCTGCTCGGTGTGCGGGGCGATCAGGCCGTGCTTCTCGGCGAGCCAGTGCGCCTCGACCTGCTGGTGGGCCGGGAAGACGGAGGTGCCGTAGTAGCGGATCTTCCCCTGCCTGATCAGGTCGTTGAGGGTGTGCAGGGTCTCCAGCAGATCGGTGTCCGGGTCGGGACGGTGGGCCTGGTAGAGGTCGAGGTAGTCGGTGCCGAGGCGGCGCAGGCTGTCCTCGACGGCCTGGGTGATCCAGCGGCGGCTGTTGCCCGCATGCTGAGGGTTCTCGCCGATCTGACCGTGGAACTTGGTGGCCAGGAAGAGGTCTTCGCGGGGCACCGAGGCCTTCCGAAGGGCCTTGCCGACGATCTTCTCCGAGCTTCCGGCGCCGTACGCGTCGGCCGTGTCGATCACGTTGACGCCGGCCTCGATCGCGGCCTGGATGATCGGGATGCTGTCGGCCTCCTTGGCCCAGCGGCCGAAGTTCATGGTGCCGAGCGTCAGCGGGCTGACCCGGACGCCGGTGCGGCCTAGCCGCCGGGTGAGTTCGAGGGACATGGGTTCCTTTCGGGTGGGACAGGTCTGGGTGACGCTCAGAACAGGCCGGTGGTCGGGGGGTCCTCCTCGGCGAGGAGGTAGCCGCCGACGACGGCCGTCTTCCAGTTGCGGGGGTTGTGGTTCGCGACCGTGCGCGCGTTGCGCCAGTGCCGGTCGAGGCGATGGGCACGGTCGGTGGCCGAGCCGCTGCCGACGTCGAAGACGAGCTCGGCCGCACGCAGGGCGGACTCGATGGCGACGTACTGCGCCTGGGCGACGGCCACCGACGCCTCCGCGCCGCGCTCGCGCACCTCCTCGTCGCCGGCTCCGCCGACCGCGCCGAGGGTCTCCGCGGCGAGCAGCACGACGGCACGGGCGGCGTTGGCCCGGGCAGCGATCTCGCCGACCACGTGGCGTACGTAGGGGTCGTCGACCGTACGCTCGGCCGGGCTGTGCTTGATCGGGCGCGCGACGTCGCGGGCGAACCAGCGCGCGTCGTCATAGGCGGCCGCGGCGATCCCGGCCTCGACCGCGGCGAGGTAGAGCTGGGCGAAGGAGCCCTGCCACGGGTTGCGCGGCTGGCGGTCCTCGGCACGCGCGAACTCGTCAGGCTCGATACGTACGTCCCGGAGCCGGGTGGTGCCGCTGGCGGTCAGCCGCTGCCCGATCGCGTCGAAGTCGTCGAGCCGCTCGACCCCGTCGCGGTCGACCGGCACCGTGAACCGGACCAGCTCGCCCTCCTCGTCCAGCGCGGTGCCGCCGAACCACTGGGCGTAGAGACCTCCGGTGGAGTAGTACTTCTCGCCGGTGAGCCGGAACTCCTCGCCGACGGCGCGGATCGTGGTCGCGACCGCGCCCGGTGCCCCGCCACGCTCGTTGGCGGTGCCGGCGAAGAGGTGGCCGGCGCGGAGCCGGTCCAGGGTGCGCTCGCGGTCGGGCAGGTCCCGCCTGGTCGCGACCGACTGGGCGGTGAGGAAGCTGGAACGGAGCGCCTGGGCGACGTTGGAGTCGGCGCGGGCGATGTCGATGACCACGTCGGCGACGTCGCGCAGCGTGCCGCCGGCGCCGCCGTCCTCGACGGCGATGCCGGTGAGCGTGATCCGGTGCGCCGCGAGTGCGCCGACCTCGGCGTGGGGATAGTCGCGGGTGTCCTCGCGGCCCCGGGCCCCGGCGGCCAGGCGCGCCAGGACCGGCGCGACGGCGGACCGGATGCCGGCGACGGTCGGCGGCGCCTCTCCCCCTGCGGCGAGGTCGGTGGGGTTCTCGGTCAGCTCGGCGGTCACGAGGCGACCTCCACCGATGTGGTCCCCGCGCCGGCCGTCTCGGCCGGGGCAGGTACGGATCCGGTGGCCTCGCGCAGGGTGGCGCCGGTGCGCGAGCCGAGCAGTGGGACGACGGTCTCCAGGATCGCGAGCGCGGAGGCGCCGACGGACCCCGGGCCCTCGGCGAGCGGGACGAGGTCGAAGCCGTCGAGACCGTCGCGGCCTGCCCAGCTGCGCAGGTCGGTAGTCAGGGCCTGCGGGAACCGGAGGACCGCCGGGTCCACGGCGGTCCTCCCGACCAGGGCGACGTCGGCCCGATCCCGGCCGACCCGCCGCAGCGCCGCGCCCAGTGCCTGATCGGCACCCGGGGCGCGGTCGCGGTCGACGATGACCAGGTCCGCGGTGGCGGCGACCTGGTCCCAGGACAGTACGTCGGTGTCGGCGACGACGTGGAGCGGGCGCACCTGGACCGACGAGGGTCCGTCGAGAGCTCCGTTGACCCGGTAGAAGCTGCCGTCGTGGGAGATCGGCGCGATCAGCTCGTCGCGGACGAAGACCCCGGCCTCCTGGTCACCGACGAGGGCCTCGGCGGGGAAGCTCTCCCACAGCCGGAGCAGGATGGCGGCGTACTCCTGCCAGCGCAGAGCCGGGTCCGAGGCCGCCGGGTCGGGTGCGACCGCGGCGCTGACCTCGTCGCCCTCGCCGGGGCGCAGCACCAGTCCCGTCCGTCCGCCGCTGGCCCGGTCCAGGGAGAGGAGACGGCGGGCGAGGTTGTAGGGGGCGTGGTGGCTGGTGCGTACGTCGACGAGGTAGCCCAGGGTGCTGGTGCGTCCGGCCAGGTGGCCGGCGAGGACGGTGGCGTCCAGGGTGGTCGCGTCAGGGGTCTCGTCGAGGATCCGGAGGGCGGTGATTCCCGCACGCTCGGCGGCCTCTGCGACCTCGGCCGCCGTGGCCGCGTCGGGCAGCCACGGGGCGCCGGGGCCGGCGGTGGCGACGGCCAGGTCCAGCAGGACCACGGGTGGGGTGCTGAGAGTCATGATGAGCTCCTCGGGTGTTGGTGGAGGCCGGGCTGGTCGGCGGACGGGTCAGCGGGCGACGGCGAGTGGGGCGCGCTCCCACACGCCTTGTGGCACGGAGGGCAGTCCGAGGCCGAGATGGTCGCGCAGGGTCGTGCCGGCGTACTCGCGCCGGAAGAGGCCGCGGCGCTGCAGCTCGGGCACGACCTGCTCGACGAAGTGGTCGAACCCGGAGGGAAGTACGTCGGGCATGACGTTGAAGCCGTCGGCCGCCCCGGCGAGGAACCAGCGCTCGACGTCGTCGGCGATCTGCTCCGGCGTGCCGACCACGATCCGGTGGCCGCCACCTCCGCTGAGGTGCTTGAGCAGCCGGCGCAGGGTGGGGTTCTCCTTGTCGATGTAGTCCTTCACCACCCGGTAGAAGGTCTGGGACCCGCCCGCGGCGTCGGGTTCGACGAGCAGCTCGGCCGGGATCGGCTCGTCGTCGTCGAGCCCGTCGAGGGAGAACCCGAGCTGGCCGGCGAGCCGGGCCCGTGCGTACGCGTCGGGGAGGACCTCGTCGAGCAGCTCACGGCGCTGCTTCGCCTCGGCCTCGGTGCTGCCGACCACCGTTGAGAGCCCGGGCAGCACCACGACCTCCTCGGGGCTGCGCCCGAACTCAGCGGCGCCGCGGCGGATCTCCTCGCGGAAGGCGCGGGCATGGTCGAGGTCCTGGTCGGCGGAGAAGATCACCTCGCCGACGCGGGAGGCGAGCCTGCGGCCGTCGCTGGAGCCGCCCGCCTGGACGACGACGGGACGTCCCTGCGGCGAGCCGAAGGAGTCCCGGGCGGCCCAGGTCGCGACCACCTGCTCGACGAACTCGGCCGCCCGCCGGTAGCGCAGCGCGTGGTCGGGCTCGCCCTCGCGGCCGAAGTTGCGGGCCGCGACCGGGCCGGCGGTGGTCACCACGTTCCAGCCGACCCGGCCACCGGCGAGGTGGTCGAGGTCGGCGACCCGGCGGGCGAGGTCGGCCGGGTCGTTGTAGGAGGAGGACAGGGTGCCGATCAGGCCGATCCGCTCGGTCTGCGCGGCGATCCGGGCCAGCACCGTGGTGGGCTCGAGGTTGTTGCCCGAGCGGTGCCGGATGTTCGGGTCGAGGACGGGGCCGTCGGCCAGGAAGACCGCGTCGAGCTTCGCGGCCTCCGCCTTCCGTGCGATCTCGGTGTAGTGCTCGACGGTGTAGCTGGCGGTCGCGTCGGTTCCCGGGAAGCGCCAGGACCCACCGAAGACGCCGGCGTTGAGGATGTTGACGTTGAGGTGAAGCTGACGTGTCATGAGAGAGCTCCTTCGTTCGTCGGCTCGCTGGACGAGTCGGATTGCGCCGGCCGTGCCTGCCCCGGCCGCTCGTGGGAGTAGGTCGGAGAGGTTCCGTTGACCAGGTAGTCGCCGATCACGCGGGGCTTGTAGACCACCGGGTTGTGGGAAGCCAGGGTGCGCGCGTTGCGCCAGTGCCGGTCGAGATGGACGCCTTCGCGCACAGTCGAGGAGCCCCCGGCGTCATAGGCGATCGTCGCGGCGTCGAGGACGGCTTCGATGACCGCGACCTGGGCTGCCGAGACCTCGATGTAGTTGCGCTCGTATGCCTCCGGCGTTCCCTCCGCATCGGCTGCCTCCAGGCCCTCGGCCACTTGACGTAGCAGGGTGTCGACAGTCAGGGACCTGGCTTGTAGCCGCCCGATCACGCCAAGCACCTCCGGGTCGGTGCTCGCCACGGATGAGAGCGCGTGAACGGCAGTTCTCTGCCGGGACCTGACCACTGCGATGGTCTCGTCGCGGATGCTGCGCGCGATCCCGGCGAGGTTGGCGAGGTGGACGATCTGGAAGAACGCGGGCAGCGGACGCAGGGCCTCCTGGACCAGCCCGAGATGGCCGTGCGGCTCTACCGGCACCTGGTGGAAGTGGGTCGTTCCGCTGCCTGTCAGCCGCTGCCCGATGCCGTCCCAGTCATCGACGTGGGTGACTCCGGGGTGGCGGGCGGGAACCACGACGAAGGCGCGGTTGCCGTCCGGGTCCAGTGCGGCGACCCGGATGTGGTCCGCGTAGAGCGATCCGGTGGAGTAGTACTTGGTGCCGGAGACGACAGCGCGACCGTCTACCTCATGGATGTGAGTGGAGATGTCGAAGCCCGCACCGGCGGTGTTCGCTCCTGCCGGCTCCGACTGGCCGTTGCCGAACACAGCTCCGGCAGCAATCCGGCGCAACCAGTGCCCAGCGACCCGGTCGTCCGGGGTGTGGCGAAGGATCTCCACCGCGGAGAAGTGCCCACGCAAGATCTGCGGCACGTTGGAGTCCGCTTGGCCGGCCTCGGCCAGGAGACCGAACAATGTCGGGAGATCCACGCCGTAGCCGCCGTGCTCGACGGGCACCCGGAGCCTTCCGATTCCAGCGTCAGTCAACTGGCGGACCAGGTCGAACGCATGGGTGTGGGTCCGATCCCGCTCCCCCGCCGTCTGCGCAAGCTGCGCGAAGATGGCGCGAAATGCGAGCACCGCCTCCTCGTACGACTCGGGCCCGGCGACGCCCCTCTGGTCGAACCCACGGATGCTGGTGATGGCTCGGCCGTTGGCCGCCGCCTCGGTCGTCATGCGCGCTCCTTCACGTGGGCCCTGAGCCCTTCGGTGGTCAGACCCCTGCCGGCGATCGCGTCGAGCAGCTGGCGGGTGTAGGTGTGGGACGGGTCGGTGAAGACGCCGGCGACCTCGCCCTGCTCGACGATCCGCCCGTGCCGCATCACCGCGACCTCGTCGGAGATCGCGCGCACCACGGCGAGGTCGTGGGAGATGAAGAGGTAGGTCAGCCCGAGCCGGTCCTGCAGGTCGCGCAGCAGCTCCAGGATCTGGGCCTGCACCGAGACGTCGAGGGCGGAGATCGGCTCGTCGAGCACGACGACCTTCGGCTCCAGGACGAGCGCGCGGGCGATCGCGACGCGCTGGCGCTGGCCACCGGAGAGCTCGCGGGGGTGGCGGCGTACGAAGTCGGCGGGCAGCGCCGCCGCCTCGAGCGCGGCGACCACCTTCTCCTCGTGCTCGCGCCGGGCGCTCCGCCCGCGGCGGGCGCCGGAGGAGAACGCGCGCAGGGGCTCGGCCACCACGGCGTGCACGTCGAAGCGGGGGTCGAAGGAGGCGTACGGGTTCTGGTAGACGATCTGGACGTCACGGCGCAGCGGGCGGAACTGCTTGCGGGACAGCCCGGTGATCTCGGTGCCGAGCAGCGAGACGGAGCCCGAGGTGGCCTCGGTGAGCCCGGTCAGCACCCGCGCGGTGGTCGACTTGCCGCTGCCGGACTCGCCGACGATCGCCAGCGTCCGGCCCGGTCGCACGGAGAAGGAGATGCCGTCGACCGCGGCGAAGCCGGCGTACTCCTTGCGCAGGTCGGCGACCTCGATGACCGGATCCTCCTCCGCGTCGGCGGCGTTCTCCCCCGCGCGTTCGCGGACGAGCTCGAGTCGCGCGGGCACGCTGGCCAGGAGCTGCTGGGTGTAGGGGTCCTGCGGATCGTCGAGGACCTCGCGGGTCGGGCCGACCTCGACCAGGCGCCCCTCGCGCATCACCCCGATGAGGTCGGAGCGGTCGGCGGCGACGCCGAGGTCGTGGGTGATCAGCACCACCGCGGTCCCGGTACGCCGGCGCAGGTCGTCGATCAGGTCGAGCACCTGTGCCTGGACGGTGGCGTCCAGTCCGGAGGTGGGCTCGTCGGCGATGATCAGGTCCGGCTCACCCGCCAGCGCGGCGGCGATCAGGACCCGCTGGCGCATCCCGCCGGAGAGCTCGTGCGGATACTGGCCGAAGCGCTGCTCCACGTCGCTGAAGCCGACCAGCTCGAGCAGCTCCAGCACCCGGCTCCGGCGGGCGGTGGCGTCCAGGCTGGTGTGCAGGACAAGTACGTCCTCGATCTGGTGCCCGATGCGGCGCACCGGATCCAGCGAGACCGTCGGGTCCTGCGGGATCAGGCTGATCGCGGTGCCGCGCAGCGCCCTGATCCGCTTGGGCGGGAGGCTCTGGATCGGCTCGCCGCGGTAGCGGACGACGCCGCCGGTGATGACGCCGTTCTCGGGGAGCAGGCCCAGGATCGCGTGCCCCGTCGTGGTCTTGCCCGAGCCGGACTCGCCGACCAGCGCCAGCACCTGGCCGGGGAGGATCTCGAGGCTGACACCGTCGACGACCCGGGTCAGCTCCTTCCCGGTCCGGTACGCGACGTCGAGCCCTTCGACGGACAGCAGCGGGGTGGCGGTCATGACGGCCGTCCTCTCGTCAGGTGCTGGGAGATGTGGTTGATCGCGAGCACCACCGCGACGATGACCAGCCCGGGCCAGAGCGTGAGGTAGCCGCGGGTGGCGATGTAGCTGCGCCCGTCGGAGACGAGCCGGCCCCACTCCGGGTCGGGCGGCTGGGCGCCCAGGCCCAGGAAGCTCAGCGAGGCGATCCAGATGATCGCGATCCCGAACTGCACGGTGATCAGCGACAACGTCGGAGCCAGCGAGTTGGGCACCACGTGGCGGCGCAGGATGTCGAAGGTGGAGGTGCCGCTGGTGACGGCCGCCTCGACGTAGTTGCTGGTGCGCGCCTTGAGCACCTCCGAGCGGATCAGCCGGGCGAAGGTCGCGGCCGAGGTCAGCCCGACCGCGATCGCCGCCTGGACGATCCCGAAGCCGAGCACCACCACGATCGTGATCGCCAACAGGAAGCCGGGGATGGAGAGCAGCACGTCGATCGCGCGGCCGACGAGCGTGTCGACGACCCCGCCGAACCAGCCGGCCAGCGCGCCCACCAGCGAGCCGAGCACGACCGCGACGCCGACCGCGATCGCCGATCCGGTCAGCGAGGCCCGGGTGCCGTGCACGACCCGGGAGAACTGGTCGCGGCCGAGCTGGTCGGTGCCGAACAGGTGCTCGGCCGAGGGCGGCAGGAGCTTGCTGCGCGGGTCGACCGCGAGCGGGCCGTGGTCGGTGAAGAGCCCCGGCACGGCCGCCCAGAGCAGGATCACGGCGACGACACCGATCGCCAGCACCAGCGTGAGCCTGGCGGAGATGGCCCTGGCCGTCATGGCATCGCCACCTCGGCCGGGAGGCGCGGCGTACGCACCTCGGTCCTGCTCCCGACCGCGGCCGGCTCCTTCTGCCGGCTCACCCGGGCGGCCTTGCCGTCGACCAGGATCCGGGGGTCGACCAGCGGGTAGGCCAGGTCGACGACCAGGTTGATCGCGACGTACGCCACCGTGGAGAGCAGCACCACGCCCTGCACGACCGGGAGGTCCTGGGTGTTCACCGACCCGACGACCAGCTGGCCGATGCCCTTGCGGGCGTAGACCGTCTCGGTCACCACCGATCCGGCGATCAGCTCGCCGACGGTGAGGCCCAGGAGCGTCAGCACCGGCAGCGTCGAATTCCGCAGCACGTCCTTGCGGAAGATGTAGGCCTCACCGGCGCCCTTCGCATGCTGCACGTGCACGAACGGCTGCCGGCGCGTACCCCGGATGGAGGCGGCCAGCACCGGGGCGAGCGACGCGGAGATGACCAGCCCGAGGGTGGCGGCGGGTGCCACCAGGGCGAGGAAGGAGCCGTCGTCGACCGAGGGGATCAGCGAGAGCCGGAAGGCGAGGAACTGCAGCACCACGATCCCGACGACGAAGGTCGGCACCGAGGCGAACAGCGCCGGCAGCGAGCCGGCCAGGCTCCGCACCCAGGCCACCGGCGCGTAGGTGGCCAGCAGCGCGACCAGTGCGGCGAACCCGACCCCGAAGACCAGACCGAGCCCGGTGAGCTGCGCGGTCGCCGGGAGCGCGTCGGCGAGGAGGTCGGCGACCGGCCGCGCGTTGGTCAGCGAGTAGCCGAGGTCACCGCGCAGGACGGCGCCGATGCCGTGCAGGTACTGCTCCCACAGCGGTCGGTCCAGGCCGTAGTACTCCAGCAGCACCTTGGCCGCCTCGGGAGAGAGCTGGCTCTCCGGGTCCTGGATGCGGTTGTTGACCGCGTCTCCCGGCAGCGCGCTGAGCAGGATGAACGAGAGCGTGTAGGCGGCCCACAGCACCAGCACCGCCTGGGCGACCCGCTTCGCGACGTAGGTCCGCATCGGCTACTCCGCCAGCCAGGTGTCGTAGAGCCAGGAGCGGGCGGTCGACTCGGTGGCGAAGCCCTGGACCTTGTCGGAGAGACCGAAGACCTGGGTCTCGTCGTAGAGCGGGATCGAATAGGCCTGGGAGAAGATCCGGTCCTCGACCTGCTGGATCAGGTCCTTGCGGGTCCTCTCGTCGAAGGCCTGCGACTGCTGCTCGAGCAGCTTCTCCAGGGTCGCGTCCGGCTTCGTGAAGCCGGCCGAGTTCTGCTTGCTGATGCTCCAGGACGTACGCAGCACCCCGGCCTCCGCGGTCGAGGTCTGCCCCTGGGAGAACACCCAGTCCGCGGGCGAGGCCGCCTCCTGGGCCTGGTAGTCGGTGAGCGAGGGCTGGGTGATCCGGACCTCGATCCCGGCCTTCTCCCACTGCGACTGCAGCAGCTCGAGCACGGACTTGGAGACCTGGTAGAAGGGCGCCACCCGGAGGTGGAAGCTGAGCCGCTTGCCGTCCTTGACCCGGATCCCGTCCCCACCGGCCTTCCAGCCCGCCTCGTCCAGCAGGCTCTTGGCCTTCTCGAGGTCGTAGCCGAGGTAGTCGCTCGCGTCCCCGCGCAGCGGCGTCCCCTTGACCAGCTCGCTGGTCGGGATTCCGTAGCTCGGTGAGAGGACGGTCTCGTTGATCTCCTTGCGGTCGGTCGCCGCCTGGATCGCCTGGCGCACCCGCAGGTCCTGGGTCGGACCCGCGGCACCGGTCTGGATGGTCAGGTCGTTGGTCTCGCCCTGCACCGGGATGGCCACGAGCTTGCCGCCCCCGGCCTCCACGGTCTCCTCGTCATAGGGGGCGATGTTGCGGGCGATCTGGGCCTCGCCCGACTGCAGCGCGCCGACCCGGGTGCCGGCCTCGGGCACGGTCTTGAAGACGATCTTCGACAGGTAGGCCTTGCCCTGGTGCGCGGCGCTCTCGGGCGCCCAGTCGTAGTCGTCGCGGCGCTTCAGCGTCACGCCGGTGGTGCCGTCGACCTCGTCCACGACGAAGGGGCCGGTGCCGATCCAGTTCTTCAGGTCGCCCTGGCCGTTGAGGTCCTGCTCGAGGAACGGCTTGCCGAGGATGGAGCTGGCCCGGTAGTTCGATAGCACCTGCAGGAACGCCGCGTTCGGCTTGCTCAGCTCGACCTTCACGGTGTGCTCGTCGACGGCGGTCGTGCCGGCGTAGTCGGTCCAGAACGGGTCCTGCGGGATCCCGAGCTTCTCGTCGCCGTTGCCGTGCTGGTCGAAGTTGAGCTTGACGGTCTCGGCGTCGAGCGGGTCACCGTTGCTGAAGGTGACATCGTCGCGCAGCTTGAAGGTGTAGACGAGGTGGTCGGCACTGATCTCCCAGCTCGTGGCCAGCCAGGGCTCGAAGTCGCCGGTCTCGGGGTCCTGCCAGATGAGTCGCTCGGCGAGGTTGCCGGTGACGTTGCTGTTGGACCACAGCGAGTTGGTCGGCGCCCAGGCCGCGTAGTCGACGGGGTCGAAGAAGGTGAGCGTCCCGCCGTGGACGGGCTCCCCCGCCTCGCCGCCCGCGGCGGAGGTGCCGCCGCAGGCGCTCAGCACGCACGCCGCCGTCGCCGCGACCGTGACCGAGGCAAGCAGCGTACGAAGTCTCTTGGTGTTCATCTCGTGGTGGGTCCTTCGCTTGGTGGGGCCGGCTGACGTGTCACCCGAGTGGTCGTCCGAACTAAGTGCACTGAGTTTATCGACTTTATTTTTCTAGTAGCCTTACTGTCTCAAAATCAGATGAGGAGCCTCGATGCCACCGGTCACCACCCCCGCGCTCTTCGGCGCAGCAGCCGTCGACGCCACCGACGACCACCCCCTCGTCGCCGCCACACGGGAGTACGCCGAGCGCGTGCTCCGGCCACGGGCGCTCGAGACCGACGCCACCGAGGTCGGCTCCGAGGTGATCGACGACCTGCGCCGGCTCGGGTTGCTCAACCACCTGGCGCCACGGGCCTACGGGGGCGCCGAGGCCGACCGGCCCGTCGACCGTCGCATCCACGAGATCCTCGCCGGAGCCTGCTTCAACACCTGGCTGGTCTGGGCCCAGCACGCCCCGAGCATCGCCCGGCTCTCCCTGTGGCGCGACCAGAACCCCGACGCCGAGCACCCGTTGGTCGACGCCGTCCTGCGCGGCGAGCTCCTGGTCGGCGCCGGCATCAGCGACGTACGCCGCTTCCCCGACCGCTATCTCAGCGCCCGGCGCGCGCCGGGCGGCTGGGTGTTCAACGGCACCGTCTCCTGGGTCAGCGGCTGGGGCCTCAACTCGGTGCTGCTGATCGCAGCCGTCGACGCCGCCACCGAGGAGGTGGTGCTCGCGCTCGTCCCGGTCGAGGAGCGCACCACGGCCAGCCCGCTCCATCTCGGCGCCGTCGCCGGCAGCCGGACCGAGCGGGTCGACCTCGCCTCGGTCACGGTCCGCGACGAGAACGTGCTCGAGGTCGTCCCGCTGGAGCGGTGGCGAGCCAAGGACGTCGCCGCGGCGGCCGACGCCCGTTCCCACCACTTCGGCCTGGCCGCCACGGTGCTCGCGGAGCTGGCCGCCGAGGCGCACCCGCTCGCCCGTGAGGTCGCCTCGGTCTGGGCGCCCCGGATCGCGGACATCCGCGAGCGGGCCTACGACCTCATCGACCGTGCCGACGGCGGCGAGAGCATCCCCCTCACCGACCGACTCGAGCTGAAGGTCGCCAGCGGCCACGCGCTCACCAGCCTGACCCAGGCCCTGGTCATCGCCCGCTCCGGGCGCGGCCTGGCCGGCACCAGCACCGCTCAGCTCCACGCCCGCTCGGCGCTCTTCGTGCTCGTCCAGGGCCAGACCGACGCCGTCCGCGAGGCGCAGCTGCGCGCCTTCGCCGCCTGACCCCGTCCCCACCGCTTTCGAGGAGAACCCCATGACCCAGTCCCCCACCACGCCCGGACCCGAGCAGACCCGGCTGTGGTACATCCCCAACCAGTCCGAGCCCGGTCACCGCGGCGACGACCAGGTCGCCGACCACAACACCCTCGACACCCTGACCGGCCACGCCCGCGCGCTCGAGGAGCACGGCTGGGACGGCGCCCTCCTCGGCACCGGCTGGGGACGCCCGGACACGTTCACCGTGGCCTCGGCCCTGGCGGCGCGTACGACCACCTTCCAGCCGCTCATCGCGGTCCGCCCCGGCTACTGGAGCCCCGCCAACTTCGCCTCCGCCGCGGCCACCCTCGACCACCTCACCGGCGGCCGGGTCCGCGTCAACATCGTCTCCGGGCAGGACCATCTCGACGCCTACGGCGACAACGCGGCGTACGCCTCGGACCAGGCCGCCCGCTACGGACGGACCAAGGAGTTCCTCCAGCTGGTGCGGCGGCTGTGGACCGAGGAGGGAGTGACCTTCCGGGGCGAGCACTACTCGGTCACCGACTCCACGCTCACCCCGCGCATCCAGGCGCGCGAGGGCCGCCCGCACCCCAAGCTCTACTTCGGTGGCGCCTCCCCCGCCGCCGAGCGGGTCGCGGCGACCGAGGCCGACGTACAGCTCTTCTGGGGAGAGCCGCTGGCTGGGGTCGCGGAGCGCATCGAGCGGCTCCGGGCGCTGAGCGACGAGCTCGGCCGCGAGCACCCGCCGCTGGAGTTCGGCCTGCGGATCACGACCTTCGTCCGCGACACCACCGAGGAGGCCTGGGCCGACGCCGAGGCGAAGGTGGCCCGCCTCGCCGAGACCTCCGCGCAGCGGCAGTGGACCGGCAACCGCCGCACCGCGGTGGGCCAGCAGCGGCTCTTCGACCTCGCCGAGCGCGGTGAGGTGCTCGACGACAACCTCTACACGACACCCGGCAAGGTCGGCGGCGGAGGCGCGGGCACGACCTGGCTGGTCGGCTCGGCCGAGGACGTGGCCAAGTCGCTGCGCAAGTACGCCGACCTCGGCATCACCCACTTCGTGCTCTCCGACACCCCCTATCTCCCCGAGATCGAGCGACAGGGCGAGCAGCTGCTTCCGCTGCTGCGCGGATGACGGCGAACGACACCGGCCTCATCCCCCGACCCGCCGGGCACGACGAGTCCGGCTCGCTCGCCCGGCGTCTGGTCTGGGTCTTCGTCATCACCAACACCGTGGGCTACGGCGCCCTGATCCAGACCGTCCCGGTCCTGCTCCTGCCGATGGCGCGCGACCTGGACGCCTCGCGCACCGCGGTCGCCGGCGCGACGACGCTCGCCATCCTGGTCAGCGCCGTCGCCGCCATCCCCGTCGGCTCCCTGCTGGACAGGTACGGCGGGCGGGCCCTGATGTCGGCAGGCTCGGCGATCGGCGTGGTCGGCGTGATCGCCTGCGCCCGGGCCGAGGACCTGCCGACGCTCTACGGCGCGTTCGTGCTCATCGGCCTGGCGCTGGCGATGTCGACCTACGAGGCGGCCTTCGCGGTGCTGGTGGTCGCGACCGAGGCCTCCGGGCGCGACCGGGCCTTCGTCGTCGTCACCATGCTCACCGGCCTGGGCACGAGCCTCTACTACCCGCTCACCGGGTGGCTGGAGAGTCAGCTCGGCTGGCGTACGACGCTGCTCGTGCTCGCCTCCTCGCTCGCGCTCATCGCGCTGCCGGCCCACCTGTGGGCGTTGCCCGGGCGGGCGGCGCACGCGCGCAGGATCGTGGCGCGCACCGGTCTGCGGGTCGGGCATGCGGTTCGCAGCGTACGTTTCTGGCTGCTGCTGCTCGGCTTCGTCGCCCAGGCGGGCGCGACCTCGGCCTTCCTGGTCGCGATGGTGACCTACTTCCGCGACATCGGCTTCTCGGCCGGCGTGGCCTCCTCGCTCCCGCTCGCGGTCGGGCTCCTGCAGATCACCTCACGGCTCGCGCTGGCGCCGCTGGCCGCGCGGTTCGGGATGGCGAGGGTCACCGCGGCGTCCTTCGCGATCCAGGGCGCGGGCCTGCTCGCCCTTCCGCTGGCCGGCACGTCGGTGCCCTCGACCCTGGCCTGTGTCGCCTGCTTCGGGCTGGGTTACGGAGTCAGCGTCGTGGCGAGGCCCTCGATCGTCGCCGACGTCTTCGGGGTCGCTCACTTCGCCAGCATCCTTGCCGTGATGACCGCCCCGATGGCGCTCTCCCGCGCCGGCGCCCCGCTGGGCGCGGTGTGGCTCGGCGACTGGAGGTTCCTGGTGGCCGCCGGCGCGATGACCCTCCTCTCGGCCGCGGCACTGATCCCGGTCGCCCGTCGTGGACATTCGACCTATGACACCTAATTCGAGTGATTAACTTATTAATGTGACCGAGCGACGCACACTCAAAACCGTGGCCGGCTCCGGCGGCCAGCACTGGGGCATCTACGACCTGGCCCTCGACCCGACCCGATCGACGATGGCCGACGCGGCGAGGATCGCGCCGCGGGCGGAGGCGGCGAAGATCGACGCGCTCTTCCTGGCCGACCTGCTCCAGTTCGGCAACCAGGGGGCGATCGGCGCCCAGGAGCCGCTGATCTTCATGGCCGCGCTCAGCCAGCTGACCACCCACACCGGGCTGATCACGACTGTCTCCTCGACCTTCAACGACCCCTTCACGCTGGCGCGCCAGTTCGGCACCCTCGACCACGTCAGCAACGGACGGGCCGCGTGGAACGTCGTCACCTCCGCCTTCGGCGAGGAGAACTACGGGTACGCCGAGATCCCCTCCCCCGAGCAGCGCTACGCCCGTGCCGAGGAGATCCTCGAGGTGACCCACGCACTGTGGGACAGCTGGGAGCCGGGCGCGCTGCGGGTCGGCGAGGGGGCGGCCAGGCTCGACACGGGCAAGGTGCACCGCATCGACCACCGCGGCGAGCACTTCGACGTCGCCGGGCCGCTCAACATCCCGCCGCTGCCGCAGGGGCGGCCGGTGATCTTCCAGGCGGGCCAGTCCGAGGGCGGCGTACGTCTCGGGGCGCGCTTCGCCGAGGTCGTCTTCACCTCGCTGCCGACCATCGAGATCGCCCAGGAGTTCACCGGCCGGATCCGCTCGCTGGCCGCGTCGTTCGGGCGACGTGACCGGCCGCTGATCTTCAGCTCCCTGCACGCCACCTACGGAGCCACCGAGGAGGAGGCGCTGCAGCTCGCCCGGGAGCGCACCGACTCGATCGACCTCGACGCCGGCCGCGCCCGGCTGGAGAGCATGCTCGGCGACGCCGACCTCTCCGGGGTCGGGCTCGACGAGACCGTCCCGGAGTCGCTGCTGCCCGAGATCACCGGCATCAACCGCCGGCGCGGCCGGGTCGAGATCTTCGCCGCCTGGGCGCGCCAGGGCCGCACCCTGCGCGACCTCGTCATCGCCGCCCAGGACACCGGCCACTGGGCCGAGACCGGCACCCCCGAGCAGATCGCCGACGCGATCGAGGAGCGCTACCGCCTCGGGGTGCTCGACGTGGTCAGCGTCGGCGACCTCGGCGAGGACCGCACCCACGACTTCGTCGCCAACGGCCTGCTGCCTGAGCTCCGCCGCCGCGGGATCGTCGGGAGCGACTACCTCGGCGCGACACTGCGCGACAACCTGGAGCTGCCGTTGGCACGCTGAGCCCGGGGCCAACACTGGTGCCCACGTCCTGGTCCCGGTGACCCGCTACGACGGCCCGACCCCGCCCGTACGCGCCTATGAGCCGCCCACCTTCTCCTGAAAGACTCCACCCGTGAACGTACTCATCGACGCCGACGAGCTCGCGACCGCACTCGCCTCCGACCGGCCCCCGGTCCTCCTCGACGTACGCTGGCAGCTCGGCGGCCCGCCCGGACACGAGTCCTACCTCGAGGGCCACCTCCCCGGCGCCGTCTACGTCGACCTCGACACCGAGCTGGCCCGCCACGGCGAGCCGACAGACGGGCGCCACCCGCTCCCCGAGCTCGCGGAGCTGCAGGCCGCCGCCCGCCGCTGGGGCATCTCCGCAGGTGACACCGTGGTCGCCTACGACGCCGTCGGGAACACCTCCGCCGCCCGCGCCTGGTGGCTGCTGCGCTGGGCGGGCGTCGCCGACGTACGCCTCCTCGACGGCGCCCTCGGCGCCTGGACCTCCGCCGGGCACCCGCTGGCCATCGACGACGTCGTACCCGTGCCCGGCACGGTGACGCTCACTCCGGACCACCTGCCCGTGCTGCCGTTCGAGCAGGTCCAGGCGTACCAGGGTCTTCTGCTCGACGCCCGCGCCGCCGAGCGCTACCGCGGCGAGGTCGAGCCCGTCGACCCGAAGGCGGGGCACATCCCGGGTGCGGTCTCCGCACCGACGGCCGACAACCTGGGGCCCGATGGCCGCTTCCTGCCCGTCGAGGATCTCCGGGCCCGCTTCGCGGCGCTCGGCGTCGAGGCGGACTCCCCCGTGACCGCCTACTGCGGCTCCGGGGTCACCGCCGCCCACCAGATCGCCGCGCTGGCGATCGCCGGCTACGACGCCGCGCTCTTCCCCGGGTCGTGGAGCCAGTGGAGCAACCACGACCTCCCGGTCGCGACCGACTAGATCACGACCCACAGGCCGGCGCGATGCGGGTCATGGCTGGCTCACAGGTGGTCGGGCGAAGGTGGAACCACCGACACGCAGAGGAGTTCCGATGCCCGACCACCTCGACACCTTCGCCCTCACCATGCCGCCAGGGACCTCCGGCACCGCCCTGGCGCTCCCACATCTCGGCAACGGCTCCGCCGACCTGTCCGGGCTCACCACCGCGGTCCTCTCCTACGACGCCCCCGGCTCCGCCACCTCGGCGGAGGTCGAGTGGGCGACCGCTGACGGCACCCTCCAGCGTGCCGTCCTCAGCCACGGCCTCGTGCCGCTCTCCTGACCCGGCCGGATCAGCCCTCACGAGCGGGATCGTCCGCCTGGCGCAGTCGGAGGACCTCGGCCCGGGCGAACTCGACCCGCTCGTCGCTGTCGCCTCCCGAGCGGCCCAGCTCGTGCGCGAGATCGAAGACCGCCTCGAGCACATGGCGATTGCGGTGGCGGTGGCCCGGCCCGTGGCCGTCCTTGCGATAGCGCCTGCGCGCCTTGCGGTCACCCGCCGCCGCGTCGACCTCCGCCTGGGTCAGCACGCCGCTGGCGACCTCCGGGGCCAGGATCGGGCGGATGCTGGCCCGCTCTCCGGCGACAGCCATGCCGAAGACCCGGACCACGATGGCGACACCGATCAGTGGAAGACAGCACATCAAGACGATGATCATGGCGATCGCGGCGCCGCCGCTGAACAGGCTGGCCACGATCGCGCTCTGCCCGTCCCAGACACCGTGCAGCACCATCGCCAGCACGATCAGACCGATGCCGCGACCGAGCCGCCGGGGCTGAGAGGGCAGACCGATCGCGTACACCAGACCGGTGCAGAAGATGGCACTGAACAAGATGTGCGAGCCGATGCCGGACGCCATCCGTACGCCGAAGGTCCCCAGCGAGGCGCCGATCTGGTTGGCGCCGAACTGAGTCGGCGCGGACTGGGCGACGTAGAGGACGTCCTCGAGGATCTGGAAGCCCAGGCCGAGGAAGGCGCCGGCCACGAAGCCGTCGTACGCGGTCCGCATCACTCCAGGGGCCAGCGCGATGAGCAGCAGGATGCCCAGCCCCTTGCCCCACTCCTCGGTGAACGGAGCGGCGAGGGCAGGACCCCAGTCCATCGCGAAGGGCTGACCGAAGAGCTTTGCGTAGATGCTCAGCAGTGCGTCGTTCGCCGGCGCCGCGATCGCGAACGTCGCCGCGAAGCCGCCCCACAGGAAGGCCATCACCCGCAGCAGAGCGGGCTGGGACGAATACCGGTCGATGTGCTGGGTGAACCACCAGAACACCGCTCCGTAGACGGTGAAGACGACGAACGCCAGGCCGATCGCGGGCGCGTAGTAGCTGGCCGCGATCGTGCTCAGCAGGTTGTGCCAGGTTCCCCAGATCACGAAGACAAGCCAGACCCAGAAGGCGAGGTTGCGGGGCTGGAAGAACGTGAACCGGGCACCCCAGCCGTTCTCCGTGATGGCCGCCCTGCGCTCCTGGTCCAAGGCCGCGAGATCGGTCGATGACGAGGTGATCATGCGCCGTCCTCCTCTCCGAACTCGACACTGAGGATCATCGCGGCCACCTGCTCGACGACGTCCTCGTCCGTGCCCGCGGGGCCCGTCGATGTCACCTGAGCGCCCGTGCCGTCATGAAGGAACACCGCCAGGGCCCCGTCGGCGTCGATGCTGCTGTAGCGCGCGACCAGGCCCTCCTCGCCGTCGGCGCTGCGGATGCCGTACGCATCGCCGGCGATGTGGAACCCGTCGCTGCCGTTGGTGGCGTCGGTCGTCTTCTCGAGCTGTTTCATGAGTCCGTGGAGATCACCGTCGAAGTCCCCGACGGTGACCGTGAACGAGACTTCCCCCGACGTCAGGACAGTGGTGCGCGGCAGCGATCCGCTGACCGGCTCGTCACCCTCGACGATCCCCGACTCGATGTTCCACCCGGGCGCCGCGACGAAGGAGACTCCCTTCTTCAGCAGCATCCGGTCACCTGCCGACGTCTCGTCGTCGTTCGGCAGCGCCGCATCGATCGCCGGGACACCGAAGTGCGCGACCAGCGCGAATGCCACGACGATGAGGGCCGGACGCAGCGTGAGGCGGTCGAGGCCCCACCAGCGGCGTTCGACCGGAACCCAGTCAGGTGGGCGGGAATGGCCGGTCTTCGAATCAGGGGACGCAGATGCCATGTTGAGATCCTGTCGGCTCATCTTCAACCGGTCGGTCGAAACCTGGGTCCAGGCTAAGGCGCGCTCGACTCAAACAGGCTGATTCGATAAAGAAACTGCCTGTTCTGCACAGTGATGATTCGAACAGGTGAAAACCGACGAAAGATGGTCCTTGACCTCAAGTCGGCTTGATCTTCGAGCATGGAGGCACACCGACGAGAGATGGAGCTGGACCAATGACGGAACGCAACGACCGACCCGCCGTCACCGTGATCGGGATGGGCAGCATGGGATCGGCCCTCGCCCGGGCCTACCTCGAGCGCGGCTACCGGACCACGGTCTGGAACAGGACGGCCGACAAGGCCGAGGCGCTCGCCGATGCCGGAGCCGTCGTCGCCTCCACCGCGGCGAAGGCGGTCGCGGCAAGTCCGCTGACGATCCTCAGCCTGCTGGACAACACCGCGGTCGAGGACGTCCTGGAGTCGGTCGGCGAAGCCGCCGCCGGCCACACCCTGGTCAGCCTCACCAGCGGTTCCCCGGCCCAGGCGCGGGCCAACGAAGCGTGGGCGAGCGAGCACGGGGCCGCGTACGTAGACGGGAAGGTGATGGGAGACCCGCCCGACGTCGGCACGCCGAGGATGTCGCTGGCCTTCAGCGGGAACCGCGACGCGTACGAGAGCGCCGGGCGGGCGCTGCAGGAGCTCGGCTCGGTCCTCTACCACGGCCCGGACGCGGGGTATGCCGCTGTCGAGTTCAACGCCCAGGTCGCGATGGGCTACGAGTTCCTGATCGGCTTCCTGCACACCCTCAGCCTGGTCGAGGCCGAGGGGATGGACCTGGAGTCGTTCACCGAGCGCGTCGCCGGTTCCCTGTCCGGCTATGCCGGACTGCTGCGGATGATGGCCGGAGCGATCAAGAGCGGGACGTACGGCCCCGACCTCGGCTCGCTCGACGTGCAGGCCGCGCTCATGGACGACCTGATCGGGCACCGGGAGTCGGCCGGTGTCGAGGCCGTACGGATGCGGGAGGTGAAGGCGCTGATGGACCGCCGGATCGCCCAGGGTCACGGCGACCAGGGGTTCTCCAGCATGTATGAGCTGCTACGCCCCTGAGGTCTGGGCCCGCTCGGCCTCCCAGGCGGCGACCTCCGCCTCGGAGCGCAGCACGCACAGCTGGTTGCCCTCGGGGTCGGCGAAGATCACCCAGCCGGTCCCGGGACCGTACTTCCCGCGGTGGTCGGCGATCTGGGTCGCGCCGAGCTCGAGGAGCCGCTCGACCTCTTCGTCGCGGGTGCCGGTCCGCGGGCGCAGGTCGAGGTGGATCCGCTTGGCGGGCAGCTCCTCGTCGGCCACCTCGATGAACAGCAGCCGGTGGCCGGTCTCCGGGTCGAGGATCATGCACTCCTCGTGACCGGGAAGGTTCGGGTCACCCTCCACGTCGACGTAGCCGAGCAGAGCTTTCCACCACTCCGAGAGCGCGTACGCGTCGTGGCAGTCGATGGTGGTGTGCGAGACGAAGAGGGTCATGCGCACATCGAAACCTACCCGCGCACCCGAGTCCACCGGGTTATCGGGCCTCAGGCGGGCTCGACGACCTTCTCGTCGATGAACTGCGGGAGCAGCTCGATCGCGATAGGCGCCGCGGCGTCGATCTTCTCCTGCGGAACGTCGCAGATCCGCAGGCAGGTGGCGGCGATCGCCCAGGCCTCGCGGCACGGGATCCGACGGCTCGGGTCCTCGGTGCGCATGTTGATCACGCCCTCGACCTGCTGGATGAGCAGGTCACCCAGCTGCTTGCGGCTGACCGTCGAGCGCACCGTCTTCGAGGCGATCTCGCCGGCCAGGTGTGCGTAGTGCCCGGCCAGCTCCGCGTGCTCGTTGCGGAACTCGTCGTAGACCTCGCACTTGGCCACGTCAGGGAGCTGGTAGAGCATGCCGACGTTGTGCGGAACGTCAGCGAGGGTGCGCACATCGACGAGGACCAGCAGGTAGAGCGCGGTCTCGTAGTCGAGCGGCGGCACCCGGTCGAGGATCTTCTCGACCTTGTCCGTGGTCGGGCGGACCGACCGGCGGAGCAGCTCGCCGAGGATCTCGTCCTTCCCCGCGAAGTGGTAGTAGAGGGATGCCTGGCGGATGCCGACCATGTCGGCGATCTCGCGGGTAGACGTCGCCGCGAAACCCTGGGAGACGAACAGCCGCGAGGCGGCATCCAGGATCTGGTCGCGCGGTGAGGTCGTACCTGAGTCGGGAACATGCCTAGGGCGGCCGGGCCGAGAGCGCCTAGTTGTCATGTTGCCCATCTAACTCCCATCCAGACTTTCAAGGAAGACTTGAAAGGACTTTATCCTCTACAAATTACGAGCCATAAGACCTATAGGACATAGTTCGATCGGGCCATGCCCACGATGTGTGCGTTTGCGCCCGTCAACACCCGGACACATACACCGGAAGCCCCCATGTACGGCCGAGCACCGGGTGGCGCCCCTTGGTTCGGCGCCGTCATCCGGCTGTTACCCGCCGTCAGAGTGGCTAACGATGATGTGGGTGACAGGTCACGCATCTGTTGGACATTCGTGTAACGCCTGTGGCGCCCACCACATGATCTTCGAGCGATCCGCTCGACTTACTCATGCTTAGATCCTCACCATGATCCGCCGGACCGCGCCCGCCACCGTCCTTCTGGCCCTCGTCGTCCTCGTGGCCGGCCCTGCAGCCGGTCCAGCAGCCGGCGCCGCGATGCCGCCGAACCCGTACGCCGGCCCGGACGGCACCTGGAACATGCACGGCGACGCCGGGGCCTCCGACACGACGCCGTTCGAGGGCCCGGGCGCCGACCCCTCCCCCGCGCAGCCGGTGCCGCTGCCTGCGGTGTGCCCGACGATCCTCAGCGGAGCCGACGGGATGGTGCAGGCGCTGTGCACCGAGTACATCGACCGGGCGCCCAGCCTCTACCTCCTCGACCCCACCACGCTCCTCCCCGTCGCCCGGCGCCACCTCTCCGCCGGGTCGCTGCTCGGTGGTGTCTATGCCTACGTCGACAACGAGTCGCGACTCGTCACCGTCGACGGGTCCGGCTCCCTGCTCTGGCTGACGCACTCCCGCTCGGGGCTCGGCTGGTCGATCGACGTGGAGCGTGAGGTCCCGGTGACCCTGCCGGAGGGCGACGCCGTCACCACCGTCGGACCGGGCTACGACGCCAACGTCTGGTTCGCAACCGCCCAGGGACGCGCGGGCTATGTCACGCCCGACGGCGAGGTCGTCACGACGAGCCTCGGGGCCGGCGACGAGAAGGTCGCCAACTCCATCTCCAGTGCGCCGAGCGGGGTCGCGGTGACGACCGACCATGCGACGTACCTGCTCCGCGCCGGGCGCGACGGCGAGTCGGTGCGGACCGTGTGGCGACAGAGCTACGACCGCGGCGCGGCCCGCAAGCCCGGGCAGCTCAGCCACGGCAGCGGCTCGACGCCGACGTTCTTCGGGGAGCGTACGGGCGCCGAGTTCGTGGTGATCACCGACAACGCCTCCCCGCGCGAGAACCTTCTCGTCTACCGAGCCCGCGACGGGCGGGAGGTCTGCCGGCTGCCGATCCTCACCGAGGAGAGCAGCGGCACCGAGAACTCGCCGGTGGCCTGGGGAAGCTCGGTCTACATCGCCAGCACCTACGGCTACCCCTATCCGGCGCAGGCGACCGAGGACGCGGGCGAGTCCGTCCCGGCCAAGGCCGACTTCGCGGGTGGGATGGAGCGCATCGACGTCGATGAGCGCTCCGGCACCTGTGAGTCGGTCTGGCGCAACGAGGTGCCCTCGGCCGCGGTCCCCCGGCTCTCCCGCGGCGAGGACGTCCTCTACACCGTCACCCGCCGCGGCAGCGGGCTGACCTGGCGCCTGGCCCGGATCGACCCGGCCGACGGCGAGATCCTCTCCGAGACCTTCCTCGGCCTCGGACCGCTGGCCAACACCCTGCAGATGGTCGGCACGATCCTCCCCGACGGCACCCTGCTCCAGGGCACGCTCGCCGGACTGGTAGCCGTTCGACGCTGAAGTCTCCTGATCCGGTCCGGATGCGTCACGATGCGTTCGGATACGACCATCTGAATCGGTTCACTGCGCTTCGATCCCCTTCGCATGTACGCTCGCACGAGCGGCAGCACCCGTCTCGGGACTTCTGCCACGGGCGCGCACCAGCAGGGGGAAGTGCACATGGGGCAGAGCGACGCGGTCGTCCGACGGGCGGGCGGCCACGCGAGAGCGACCGAGTCACGACAGCCGGCAGCGGCCGACGGAGCCGAGTCCGGCCTCGGCGGCGGAGACGACGGCGGCGGGCCGCGCGAACCGCTCGCGACCCGGTCGCGTGGCGGCAGCCGAGGCTTCGGCAGCATCCAGTCCAAGCTGCTGCTGATGCTGGTGCTGACCAGCGTGCTGTCGACGATCGTGGTGGGCTACTTCGGCTATCGCAGCGGTACGCAGGCACTCGAGGACTCCACCCGCAGCCGGCTCCAGGACGTGCTCGACGAGCGCGCCTCCCGGGTCTCGGCGATGATCAACAACGTCTCCGCCGGCGTCGTGCTCGACAGCCAGGGGGTCGGGCCGGAGTCGATGGCCGAGTTCAGCGCGGCGTACGACGAGCTCGCGCGGGGCACGGTGGATCCCGCCGACACGGCGGCGCTGGCTCGCTACTACAACGACTACTACGCACCCCACCTGCAGGAGAACGTCGGCGGTGAGATCAACGCCGAGGCGTTCATCCCGACCTCCCCCGCGCGGACCTACCTGCAGGCGCGCTACACGGTCGAGGCGACCACCGAGACGGACACCTCACGTCCCGTCTCCGACGTCGATGACGCCGGTGACGGCTCGGCCTGGACCGCGGCCAACAAGAGGTGGAACCCCTACTGGCGTGCCGTACGCGACTCGCTCGGGCTCGACGACGTGATGATGATCGACACCGACGGACGCATCGTCTACTCCGCCGACAAGGGCTCCGACCTCGGCAGCGACGTCGACACCGGCGAGCTCCGCGACGGGGCGCTGGAGTCGCTGTGGCGCGAAGCTCTGCGGTCCAACAACCGCGACTACGTGGCGATCTCCGACTACGAGAGCTACCAGCCGGCGTTCGGCCGCCCGCGGATGTTCGTCGCCTCGCCGATCGGCACCGGCGGCGACGCGACCGGCGTGCTGGTCTACCAGATCTCCTCGAACGCGATCACCATGCTCACCACGGGCTCGGGCAAGGCCGACAAGGTCACCGGGCTCGGCGAGACGGGAGAGTCCTACATCGTCGGCACCGACGGTCTTCTCCGCACCAACTCCCGCAAGCTGCTCACCGATCCGAAGGCGTTCGCCGAGCAGATGCGCGACAACGGTGCGAGCGAGGAGACGGTCGACCAGATGCTCCGGATGAAGCTCGCCGTCGGTCTCCTCACCGCGGGGCCGGACATCTCCGGAGTGGCCAAGGAGGGCAGCACCGGCGTCGCCGAGATGACCGACTACGCGGGCAAGGACGTACTGGCCGCGTACGAACCGCTGGACGTGGAGGGGCTCGACTGGTCGCTGGTCGCGACCATCGAGACCGACGAGGCGCTCGAACCCGTGCAGGACTTCGCCCGCAACGTACTCATCGCGACAGCCGCCGTGATCCTGTTCGTCTGCGGCATCTCGATCCTGCTGGCCCGGGTCTTCACCCGACCGGTGGGACGGCTGATGAGCGGCGTACGCGCCGTGGCAGGGGGCGACCTCGGCGCCCAGGTCGACGCCGGGTCCCGCGACGAGTTCGGCGACCTGGCGAGCTCGTTCAACGACCTCAGCGCGAGCCTGGCCGCCAAGCAGGAGCTCGTCGACGCGCAGCAGGCGGAGAACTCCCGCATCCTGCGCTCGCTGATGCCCGAGGCGGTCGCCGACCGCTACCAGCACGGCGAGACGACGATCTCGGCCGAGCACCAGAACGCCTCGGTCGTCTACACCGAGATCGACGGCTTCGACGCGTTCGCCGGCAAACGACCCGCCGAGGAGTCGCTCGCCATGCTCAAGGAGCTCTCCGCCGGCTTCGACGCCGCCGCACATCGGGCCGGGATCGAGAAGGTACGCAGCGTCGGCACCGGCTACATCGGCAGCAGCGGCCTCATCGTGCAGCGCGTCGACCACGTCCGTAGGGTCGCCGACTTCGCCGTCGACGTGGCGCGGATGGTCGAGCGCTTCAACGTCACCAACGGTGCCGACCTGGTCCTGCGCGCGGGGGTCCACACCGGTGACGTACGCGGTGGGCTGGTCGGTCAGGGCGACATGGTCTACAACCTGTGGGGCGAGGCGGTCGACCTGGCCTACCGGGTCCGGACCGTCGCCGGTGACGCCGGGATCTACGTGACCGACGAGGTCAAGGGCCAGCTCTCCTCGGCGTACGACTTCGAGCAGGTCGGCACCATCGACGACCGGCCGGTGTGGCAGGTGGTGCTGTCATGACCCACATCGTCGACGTCGGCGGCGCGTCCTGGTTCGGGTGGGCGATGGCGCTCATCGTCGGGCTCCCGATCCTGCTGCTGGTCCTCTCCGAGGTCCACCTGCGCCTGGTGCGCCGCGACAGCGGTCTCGCGGCCCCCGTCAACCGGCTGCGGCTGTGGCTGCTCCCCGGAGCCGGGCTGCTGGTGCTGCTCACCCAGGTGGGCAGCCTGCCGGCCGACAACAACGGCGTACGCATCGTGGCGACCGTCGTCGGGGTGCTGGCGGTGAGCATCGCGCTCGGCGCCCTCAACGCGCTCCTGTTCGACAACGCCGACCGGGGCAGCTGGCGCGAGCGGCTGCCCGGGATCTTCGTCGACCTCGCCCGGCTCGTCCTGGTCGTGGCCGGCGCCGCGATCGTGGCCTCGATGGTGTGGGGCTTCGACGTGGGCGGGCTGTGGGCGACCCTGGGTGTCGGGTCGATCATCATCGGCCTGGCGCTGCAGAACGCCATCGGCAGCGTCGTCTCCGGGCTGCTGCTCCTCTTCGAGCAGCCCTTCCGGCTCGGGGACACCCTCGACGTCGCCGGCGCCAGGGGCCGGGTCGTGGAGATGAACTGGCGCTCCACCCACCTCGACACCGGCAGCGGGGTCCAGGTCATCCCCAACTCCGCGCTGGCCGCGGCCTCGTTCACCAACGACAGCCGTCCCACCCGCGCTCACGACCACACCTTCAGCCTCGACTTCGGGGCGGCCGACCCACCGCACGAGGTCGTGGAGACGGTCACGACGACCGCCGCGGCGCTGCCGTCGCTCCGGCCCGGGTCCGTCGCGACGGTGCGCGCCACCGGTGGTGGCGCCTACGACGTGACCCTGCCGCTGGCCAGCGCCTCCGAGGCCGGCGTCGCGAGCTCCACGCTTCGCACACGGCTCTGGTACGCGGCCCGCCGGGCCGGCCTCACCCTCGACGGCGTCACCCCGGAGACCCGCCCGACGGCCGATGTCGAGGCGGCGCTCCGGTCGGTCTCGACCACGCTCGAGCTCACCGACGAGGAGATCGAGGCGCTCGCCCCGCAGTGCCGCCTGAACACGTTCGGCGCCGGCGAGCACATCGTCCGCCCGGGACGGGTGCCGACGACGTACGGGTTCGTGGCCAGCGGTGTGGTCGAGGTGACCGCTCCCGCCGGCTCCTCGGGCGGCTCCGGCGGCGCAGTCGTCGTGGCCCGCCTCGACCGGGGCCAGGTCGTCACCGCCGAGGCGCTCCTGCGTGAGAGCGGCACCCTGACCGCGACGGCGCTCACGCTGACCGAGGTCCTCGAGCTGCCGCTCGCGGTGGTCGACCAGCTCGTCGTCGCCAAGCACGGCGTCGCGCGGCGGCTGAGCGAGGTGGCCGAAGGGCGGCGCGCCCACACGTCGGACGGTCAGCGCGCCTAGGATCCTCCTTGTGGGGAAACAGCAGACGAAGTCCCGGCGTGACGAGGACCTGACCGGACAGCTCGGCACCAGACTGCGGCACTTCATGCATCTGGAGTCGACGAGCGCCACACTGCTGGTCATCGCCTCGCTGCTGGCGCTGGCCTGGGCCAACTCGCCGTGGTCGCACGGCTACGAGCACCTGTGGGAGACGGTGGTCTCGGTCCGGTTCGGCGACGTCGGCCTCTCGATGAGCCTGCACCACTGGGTCAACGACGGCCTGATGGTGGTCTTCTTCTTCGTCGTCGGCCTGGAGGTACGCCGCGAGCTCGCCGTCGGCGAGCTCACCGACCGTCGCCGCATGGTGGTCCCGCTGATCGCCGGCGCGGGCGGCCTGCTCCTGCCGGCGCTGATCTACCTGCTGCTGAACCCCTCCGGCGAGGCGGCGCGCGGGTGGGGCATCGTGATCGGCACCGACACCGCGTTCCTGCTCGGCATGCTCGCGCTGGTCGGGCCGGCGGTCTCCACCCAGCTGCGGATCTTCCTGCTCACGCTGACCGTCATCGACGACATCGTCGCGGTCAGCGTGATCGGGGTGGCCTACACCGAGCATCTCTCGATCGGGCCGCTGGTCGTGGCCGGGCTGGCCCTGGTCGGGATCTTCGTGCTCGACCGGGTGAAGGTGTGGCGGGCCGGACCCTACGTACTGCTCGTCCTGATCGCCTGGGTGGCCACTCTCGGCGCCGGCCTGCACGCCTCGATCGCCGGGATGCTGGCCGGCCTGCTGGTGCCGGCGGCGGAGCCGACCCGGGCCCAGATGGAGGTCGCGACCTCGCGGTTCCGGGCGTTCCGGCAGTCGCCGCTGCCCACGCTGCAGCGGGAGACCCGCGACGAGCTGACCCGCACGATCTCGGTCAACGAGCGGCTCCAGGAGACGCTGCACGTACCGACGAGCTATTTCATCGTGCCGGTCTTCGCGCTCGCCAACGCCGGCGTCGACCTGCGCAACGGCGTGCTCGGGGAGGCGCTGAGCTCGCCGGTGACCTGGGGCGTCGTGGCCGGCCTGGTCCTGGGCAAGACGCTCGGGATCGGCGGCGGCGCACTCGTCGCCACGCGGCTGCGGCTCGGGCGGCTGCCCCAGGGGGTCGGTGGCGGCCATGTCCTCGGCGGCGCCGCGCTGTCCGGGATCGGCTTCACCGTCGCCCTGCTGATCACCACCCTCGCCTTCGACTCCGAGACGCTGCAGCGCGACGCGATCGTCGGCGTACTCCTCTCCGTGGTGCTCGCCTCCGCGCTCGGCTGGCTGATCTTCCAGTTCGCCGCGCGATTCCTCGGCCAGCGTGACGCGGCGCTGCCGAAGGTGCTCTCGACCCCGGTCGACCCGGAGCGCGACCACATCTACGGTGCCGAGGACGCCGAGATCACCCTGGTCGAGTACCTCGACTACGAGTGCCCCTTCTGCGCCCGTGCCACCGGCACCGCCAACGAGGTCCGCGACTACTTCGGGCCTCGGATCCGCTACGTCGTACGCCACCTGCCCCTCCCCCAGCATCCGCACGCCGAGCTGGCCGCGGTCGCCGCCGAGGCCGCGGCGCGGCAGGGTCGGTTCTGGGAGATGCACAAGCACCTCTTCGACCATCAGAACGAGCTCGAGCACCAGGACCTGGCCGGCTACGCCGGTGCCCTCGGGCTCGACGTCGAGCAGTTCCTCCGCGACCTCGAGGACCCGGACCTGGCCGAACATGTCCGTGAGGACATGGCCTCCGCCAACGACAGCGGCGCCCGGGGCACCCCGACGTTCTTCGTCGGGTCCCATCGCCACGAGGGCCGCTACGACGCGCGCACGCTCATCGCCGCGCTCGAGCGTTCTGCTACCGGGGAGACCGCTCGGCTCGGGGTCCGCTCGCGTCGCTGACGTTCTGCCTGCGCCGTTGGTCGAGCCGCGAGCGTGTTCTTCATCGCGTCGCCGAGTCGGCACAGCTGTCTCGTCGACGAGACCTCCGCCGCTGGTCGAGCCGCGAGCGCTAGCGAGCGTGTCGAGACCAACACGGTCGCTTTCGGGGCTGGTCGGGGTTTCAAGTCGGTTGGGGACTGGTTCTTCATCGGGTCGCCGAGTCGGCACATCTGTCTCGTCGACGAGACCTCCGCCGCTGGTCGAGCCGCGAGCGCCAGCGAGCGTGTCGAGACCAACACAGTCGCTTTCGGAGC